>JBBSFF010000070.1:0-8761 GCA_038238995.1 Sphingomonadales bacterium | reverse complement strand
TCGCCGCGCCCGCGATCACGCTGACGGGGGCGATCAGGACCACGCTCGGCGCGGCGAGCGCGATCGTCAACCGCGCCCCGTGGCAGCGCGCGCTGACGGTGATCCGGACGGCGAACCCCGAGGTCGATGTCGCGATCCCCGGCCTGCGCGAAGTCACGGTGCACCTCGTCGCGGCGTCGGCGGTATCGAGCCTCCACCTCGTTGCCGGGGCGATCGCGCGCCAGTCGAACGTCTTCGCCGCCGCGCGCGCGACGACCGGGCTGTTCGCCGTGCCGATCACCGCCGACAGTCTCGAAGTCCACCTCCGCGAGACCCGCGCGGGGTCGAACGAGGCGTGGTCGGCGACCCCGCCGCAACAGGCGCAGGTCGTGCTGTCGGGGACCGGCGTGCGGATCGGGCAGGGCGCGCCGCTGACGCTCGCCGCCGATTTCGGCGTCACCGCGACCGCGCGGTTGCGCGATTACGCCGGTTGGGCGGCGGGAGGAACGGTCGAGCTGAGGTCGCTGACGCTGACCGACGCGAGCGGGGAGGTCGTGCGGATGGTCGCGAGCGCGGTGCCGGCGGGCGACACGCTGCGGCTGACCGGGACAGTCACAACGGTCTGTCCGGGAGCCGTCGCCGCCGCCTTCGCCGGATCGCCGGGGCCGGTCGAACAGCGGCTACGCAATCCGGTCCGCCTCGCGTTCGGCGGCGCCCCGGGTGCGTTCACCCTCGCGTCGCCTCCCACGAACGCGCCGACCGCGATCCGCGCGCAACTCCCGCCGTGCCCGCGTTTGCGGTGAACCGCCTGCGCTAGTTCTTCAACCGCCAGCCCGACATCAGCAGCCGATAAGCGAGCGCCCACAACGCGACATCGATCACCAGCAGCACCACCGCGCCCTGTCCCGCCAGCCCGTCCGACACGCCGAGGAAGCCGTAGCGGAAGCCGTCGATGACGTAGAAGATCGGATTGGCGTGGCTCAGTCCGCGCATCAGCGGCGACACCTTGTCGATCGCGTAGAACGTCCCCGACAGCAATGTCAGCGGCTGGACGACGAAGTTCGTCACCGCCGCCGCGTGATCGAACTTGTCGGCCCAGATGCCGGTCAGCACGCCCAGCAGCGCGAGCATCACCGCGCCCATCGTCCCAAAATAAACGACGACCGCGAGGTTATCGATCGGCACGTCGACGCCGGGCGCGAGCAGCATGATTAGATAGACCGCAAAGCCGACCAACCACGCGCGCGTCACCGCCCCGCCGACCCACGCCAGCAGCAGTTCCGACGACGACAGCGGCGGCATCAGCACGTCGACGATCGTCCCCTGGATCTTGCCGATCAGCAGCGACGACGAGGTATTGGCAAAGCTGTTCTGGATCATCCCCATGACGATCAGCCCCGGCCCGAGGAAGTTCGCGTACGGCACGCCCATCACCGCCGCCCGCGACCGGCCGAGCGCGAGGGCAAAAATGACGAGGAACAGCAGCGTCGTGATCGCCGGGGCCCAGACCGTCTGGAGCTGGACCTTGAAAAAGCGGCGAACCTCCTTCAGATAGAGCGTCTGCAGGCCCTGCCAGTTGACGCCCGGGATCACGGTCACACCGGGTTCGCGGGCGACGCCCGGCAGGGTGGTTTTATCGAGCATGGCTCGCTTTAGCGCGCCGTCGCCTCGGCCCGCAAGCGCGCGGATAAAGGAACACCCCGACCCATGGCATGGACCGACGACCGTATCGCTTTGCTCCGGACCAGCTGGGAATCGGGGATGACCGCGAGCCAGATCGCCGAAGCGCTCGGCGAGGGCGTGACGCGCAACGCCGTCATCGGCAAGGCGCACCGCCTCGGCCTCGAGTCGCGGCCGTCGCCGGTCAAGCTCGGCGAGGTGGTCGAGGACCTGATCGAAGGTATCGTCGCGGCGGCGTCGGACGCGCTCGACAGCGCCGGTGCCGCGATCGCCGCCGTCGTCACCCCACGCCCGGCGCCGAAGCGGCCGTCGCGCGCCGTCGCGCCGGTCAAGCCGGCGAAGACGACGCTGCTCGACCTGAGCGAGAAGGTCTGCAAATGGCCGATCGGCCACCCAGGCGACACCGATTTCCATTTCTGCGGTAAGCCTTCGCAGGCTGGCTTCCCGTATTGCACCGAACATTGCGCGATCGCGTATCAGGCGCAGCTGCCCCGCCGCGACCGGAGCCGTCCGCCCCCGCCGGTGATGCCGGGGATGGGGCCGCGGCGCTAAGCGGCCGCACGCAGCGAAGCGAACGTCCTTCGCGTTCGTGAGCTGCGCGCGGCCTCGCGGGCGCCCCGGACGGCGAGGCGGCGAGCCCTCCGCTCGCCGAACCCGTCCGACGCCAGCACGGGCTTTGCCCGTGCCCCGCCGGTCGACAACGTACGTTATCCAGCTTTAATTGAGGCACTTTGTATGTCCGAAAAGGGTGGTTTGCGGACGTTCAATCAAAATCGTAGTCGTCGCTTCCGCCGTTTTCACAAGCGCGAATAGCGGCCATTAGATAGTAACGATCTACATCCCACCACCTTGCAATACGTTTTAGTGGCTTTATCAGAGTTCGGCTCGCAACATATCCCGCTGCCTTTACGTCCAGAATCCCAACCTTCTTCGCGCTAAGGCGACTTTTTACAAGCCTGCAAGCACTTGGATGATGCCTTCTGGCCAATCCGAGTATCGCTTCTGCCGATGTATTCCTGTCAGAATCGAAGGCATTCCTAAGTAATTTCTGGGTTATACCTCTCGAATTATTAGCGGAAAGAGCTACATAGAATGTGGCCCAATCTCGGTTTTTTAAGTCTGCGTCGGTCATCAATCGCAACAGACGGTTCAATTCGAACGGAGTGTACCAGTCACGTCTTGATGTCAGTCGGCGCAGGAAGTAGCTTTTCGGAGTGTACGGGATCGTCATGGGATCAGCATAACGATCGCGCGAACGTCTGCAATTGGGGCGAAAGCCGTCGTCCCGACGTTCCGAATTTTGCTGCAAGCCCCCGAGGCGAGCGACTCGCTTGGGTTTGCCTAAATCCTACAGTGATGGATAGCGTGACGCCAAAAAAGTACCAAAACGGCGTAAAACACTCCAATTTCGACCTCTCTTCGTGCGCAGGTTGGGAACTTCCGCGCGGACCGTGGTTAAAACCCGATCCTCAAATCCGCTCCTTCACGTACCGCCCCGGCGCATCCTCGATCACCTTGAGCGGTCCGTCCCCCGGCACCCGCGCGGGCACCTGCTCGCCAGACTTCGGGCCGAGCCACGCCATCCAGTCGGGCCACCAGCTGCCCTTGGTTTCGACCGCGCCGGTGACGAACTCGGCCAACGTCGGCGGCAGGTGGTCGTTGGTCCAATATTGGTATTTGTGCATGCTCGGCGGGTTGACCACCCCGGCGATGTGCCCCGATCCGGCGAGGATGAAGCGCAGCGGTCCGGCGAACACCTGCGTCATCTTGTAGACCGACGTCGCCGGGGCGATGTGGTCGTCACGCCCCGACTGGATATAGCTCGGCGTCTTCACCGTCGCCAAGTCGATCGGCACGCCGGCGACACTGATCCCGCCGGGCTTCACCAGCAAATTGTCGCGGTACATGTCCTTGAGATAGCTCAGGTGCCAGCAGGCGGGCACGTTGGTCGCGTCGCTGTTCCAATACAGCAGGTCGAACGGGAAATAGTCCTTCCCCAGCAGGTAATTGTTGACGACATACCCCCAGATCAGGTCGTTCGAGCGGAGCATGTTGAAGGTCGTCGCCATCGACCGCCCGTCGGTGAAGCCGGTCGCGGCCCCGTTCTTCTCGACCGTCGCCAGCGACGCCTCGTCGACGAAGATGCTGAGGTCGCCCGCTTGCGTGAAGTCGATCTGCGCGGTGAAGAAGGTCGCGCTCGCCACCTTCGCCGCTTCGCCCTTCGCCTCGAGCAGCGCGAGCGTCGCCGCGAGGACGGTGCCGGCGACGCAGTAGCCGATGGCGTGGACGCTGTCGGCCCCGGTGGCGTCAAGGACGCGGGCGATCGCGGTCAGCTGTCCCTCGGCGACATAATTGTCGAGCGTCACGTCGGCGAGGCTCGCGTCGGCGTTCTTCCACGACACGACGAACACCGTCAGCCCCTGCTCGACCGACCAGCGGATGAAGCTCTTCTCCGCCGTCAGGTCGAGGATGTAGAACTTGTTGATCCACGGCGGGAAGATCACCAGCGGGGTCTCGAACACCGTCGCGGTCGTCGGCGCGTACTGGATCAGCTGGAACAGCCGGTTTTCGAACACGACCTTGCCGGGCGTCGCGGCGACGTCGCGCCCGACTTCGAACGCGGTTTCGTCGGTCATCCGCATCCGCCCGCGCGCCATGTCGTCGAGCATGTGCTCGAGCCCTTTCAGCAGGTTGTCGCCGCCGCTCGCCTCGGTCGCGGCGAGCACCTCGGGGTTGGTCAGCGGGAAATTCGCCGGGCTCATCGCGTCGACGATCTGGCGGGTGTGGAATAGCGCCTTCGCCTTCTCGGCGGGCGCGAGCCCGTCGAGCTCGCCGGTCGCGGTCATCACGAAGTTCGACGCGAGCAGGTACGATTGCCGGATGAAGTCGAACACCGGCTGCTCGTGCCACGCCGGGGCGGCAAAGCGCTTGTCCTTGACCCCCGCGACCGGGCTGGCATCGGGCGCGCCGGTGAGGAACGCGGTCCACAGCGCCATGCTGTCGGTCATGAAGCGGACCTGCGCCGTCATCAGCTTGGCCGGATCGGCGACGGCGGCGGTCGCCATCGCGCTCCACGTCGCCGCGAGCCCGAGCGGATCGTCGACCGCGAGCCCCTTGCCGGCTTGCCCCGCAACGAACGCCTGCATCATCTCCTGCCCGCGGGTCAGCGCGTCGGTCCAGCGCGCGAGGTGCCGGGGGTCGGTGACGTCGGTCATTGGTCTCACTCCCCACGCGCGGTCGCTGGCCGGTGACGTACGGCTTTGCGCGTTCGATTCGCAGGTATATAGCACCTTGTGCTCCGCGACACTGACGCCGGGAGCCGAGGGAGCCATGATGATGATCAAGACGATGTTCGCGTTCGGTGCATTGACGCTCGTGATCGCAGCGCCCGCGGCGGCGCAGATGGCAGCGGGCGCGATGCCGAAGTGCTCGGCGACGGTCCGCGATTCGTGCGACCAGTCGATGACGACCGAGAAGAACGCGATGACCGCCGAGCAGGCGATGAAGTCGGGCGGCGTCGGCGACCGCAAGACCGGCGGCGCAGCGATGATGCCCGCCAAGCCGATGATGATGCACAAGAAGCACACGATGCATCACAAGATGATGAAGCCGATGGCAACGACGACGACGACGAAGACCACCGACGCGCCGATGTAGCCCTCATTCCCCGGCCCGGTCACGGCCGGGCCGGGAGACGATCATGTCCGACGATTTCTACCGCATCCGCCGCCTGCCGCCGTACGTCTTCGCCGAAGTCAACGCGATGAAGGCAGCGGCGAGGGCACGCGGCGAAGACATCGTCGACCTCGGCATGGGCAACCCCGATTCGCCGCCGCCGCCGCACGTCATCGCCAAGCTCGCCGAGGTCGCGGCGAAGCCCGACGCGCACGGCTATTCGGCGTCGAAGGGCATTCCCGGTCTCCGCAAGGCGCAGGCGGCGTATTACGCGCGGCGCTTCGGGGTGACGGTCGACCCCGATACCGAGGTCGTCGTCACGCTCGGCTCGAAGGAGGGGTTGGCGAACCTTGCGCAGGCGATCACCGCGCCGGGCGACGTCATCCTCGCGCCGAACCCGTCGTACCCGATTCACATGTTCGGCTTCATCATCGCCGGGTGCACGATCCGGTCGATTCCGGCGTCGCCGGGGCCCGATTTTTTCGTCAAGCTCGAACACGCGATGGCGTACACCGTGCCCAAGCCGACCGTGCTGGTGATGGGCTATCCGTCGAACCCGACCGCCGAGACGGTCGACCTCGCCTTCTACGAAGCGGTCGTCGCCTTCGCCAAGGCGCACGGCCTGTGGGTGATCAGCGACCTCGCCTACGCCGAAATCTATTTCGACGGGCCGCCGACGCCGTCGATCCTGCAGGTGCCGGGCGCGAAAGACGTCGCGATCGAGTTCACCTCGATGTCGAAGACCTATTCGATGGCGGGGTGGCGGATCGGTTTCGCGGTCGGCAACCCGACGCTGATCGCCGCGCTGACGCGGGTCAAGTCGTACCTCGACTACGGCGCGTTCACCCCGATCCAGGCAGCGGCGGTCGCGGCATTGAACGGCCCGCAGGACTGCATCGCCGAACACCGCGCGCTGTATCGCGCCCGCCGCGACGTGCTGATCGAAAGCTTCGGGCGCGCCGGATGGGACATCCCCGTGCCGCGTGCGAGCATGTTCGCGTGGACCCCGATCCCGCCCGCGCTCCGCCACCTCGGCAGCCTCGAGTTCACCAAGCAGCTGCTGACCCACGCGCAGGTCGCGGTCTCCCCCGGCACCGGCTTCGGCGAGGAAGGCGAGGGCTTCGTCCGCATCGCGCTGGTCGAAAACGAACACCGCATCCGCCAGGCGGCCCGCGGAGTGAAGCGGTATCTACAGTCGATGGGGGTGAATGCGGTGGCGAAGGCGGGTTGATCAACCGTATCCCATAGGCTACAGATGATCGAGGTCCGGGAGACGCTGGAGTTCGCCGACTGGTTCGCCCGGTTGCGCGACGGCATCGCCCGAAACGCGATCATCAAGCGGATCGGTCGGGTCGAGCTTGGCCCCGGCTACCGCTTGTATTTCACGCGGCGGGGTTCGGCGGTCGTGATCCTGCTGTGCGGCGGTGACAAGCGCGGTCAAAGCCGCGACATCGACCGCGCCAAGGCGTCGGCGGCGGAATTGGAATAATCAATGCCCTTGAAAACCACTCTTTTCGATGTCGCCGAGTATCTCGACAACGCCGAGCTGCAACAGGATTACCTCGACGCCGCCTTCAGCACCGAGGACGCGGCAACGATCGCGCACGCCCTCGGCGTCGTCGCACGCGCGCAAGGCATGGCGGGCGTCGCGCGCGATGCCGGACTGTCGCGCGAAAGCCTGTACAAAGCGCTCAGCGAAGACGGCAATCCCGCGCTCGCGACGGTGCTCAAGGTGATGCAGGCGCTGGGGCTACGACTGACGGCGTGCGCCGCGCCGGTGGCGCCCTGAACGTCACCCTGCCGCGCCCCAATCGTCCAGCGCCCACAGCGGCGCATCGAACGCCTTGGCGAGTTTGCGGCGGGTCGCGGGGGAGCCGTGCGCCGCGCCGCTTTCGATCTTGCTGACGAAGACTTGGCTGAGATCGGCCCGCGCGGCGAGGTCGGCCTGGGTCCAGCCGCGAAACCGTCGCCACGCCGCGACCGCGGTAAGTCCGTCCTCGATCATGGCGAAGACGACTTCGCCGGGCATCGTCGGCTCGCCTGCTGTCGTGCGTGCGATCGATGCATCGGCTGCGAGTGCATCGCGGGCGTCGTCGAGATCGTCGAGCAACTGCTCGTAGTCCGACGCGGCGAGCACGATCAGATCGGTGCCGTCAGGCGCACGTAAACGCTGCGGTTGATAGTCCGAAATACTCTTAATCACGACGGTCGCGCCTAAGCGGTAATTGAACCTGATCGAGAACTGCCGCAATCAACGCGTCGGACACGTCACCGATCAACCGCGCGAGGCGGATTTCAAGCGTCGCCATCTTGGCGGTTCGGATGCGCGACGGGATCGGCAGGTCGGCACGGACGAGATCCTCCAAGGGGATGTCCCCGGCCCATTCGCGGCGGGCGGCGCTCGTGATCATCACTGCCCAGAACAAATTGCCGTTCGGGCCGAGCGGCTGCGAACTGATGATCAGTGCGGGTCGCGACTTGCTGATGCCAAGTTCGACGAACGGGAACGGTGTCCAGACGACATCACCTTGTCGCAAGAACGTCGTACGCTGCATCGTGCTCGTCCGACCATTCGGTGAAGGTCGAGAAATTGTTGACGAACATATCGGGGTCGCCATTCTCGTCGATGATGAGAGAAGTACGCGTAATGATCACCTTGGTGCCCTCGATCTCGTACGCGACGACGCGATCGACCTCCAACCCGAGTGCCTCCCGCACTTCGGCGGGCACGCTCGCCATCAGTTCCGGAGTGATACGCCCGAGGATCATGGCGCGAAGGTAACGCTTTGCCGGTCGAGCCGCAACGTCGCCGAATCTTTGCGCTGTCCTACAGCCCCTGCCACGGGTTAGCGTCTTTCCGATGAACGACACCCCCTCCGTGATCCGCTCTCCCGCCGCTCCGGACAACCGCGCCGGTACCACGGGACTCCGCGCACCCCCCGCGTTTCGTGCCGACATGGCGTCAACTTCATCAACTTCCAACCCTCAATGTTCCATCGGGGTTTGCCCGTGACCGCGCCGTTGCGGGTCGGCCTCGCGGGGCTCGGGACGGTCGGAGCGGGCGTCGTCAAGCTGCTCGACGCGAATGCCGGGCTGATCGAGCGGCGGGCGAATCGCGCGATCGTCGTCACCGCGGTGTCGGCGCGCGACCGCAGTCGCGAGCGTGGGGTCGATCTCGCGCGCTTCGCGTGGGTCGACGACGCGACCGAGCTTGCGACACGCGACGACGTTGATGCCGTCGTCGAGCTGATCGGCGGCAGCGACGGCCCGGCGCTGGTGCTGGCGCGTGCGGCGCTTGGGAGCGGCAAGGCGTTCGTTACCGCGAATAAGGCGATGCTCGCGCACCACGGCCTCGATCTCGCGCAACTCGCGGAAAACCATGGTGCCGCGCTCAAGTACGAGGCGGCGGTCGCGGGCGGCATTCCGG
>JBBSFF010000069.1:0-8825 GCA_038238995.1 Sphingomonadales bacterium | reverse complement strand
GCAGGATCTCCTCGCGCGGCAGATGCGATGGCAACGGCCGGCGCACCGGGTGGCGGCGCTCACGTTCACCCGGCGCCGATGCAGCGATCGGGGCGATCCGCTCGGCTTCGCCTTCTTCGAGATCCTCGAGCAGCAGCTCGAGCTGGTTGATCTCGGCGGTCAGTTTTTCCGACGACCGTCCGAAGCTCATCCGGCGAAGGACCGCGAGCTGGGCCTTCAGCTGTTCGATGAGCAGCTTGGCGCCGGTCAGCTCGGCGCGCGCGACCGCCAGCTCGGCCCTCAATCGGGCGACCTCGTCGGGGTCGGATACGGTGCTCGTCACGCGACGATATTACACCGTGACCGCCACCGCTGCGATGACGATCAGCCTCGGCGATTACATCCGAGTCACTATGCCGCGCCGATATCAGGCGGCGACTTCGGGCCGCCAGCTTCGCTCGACGTTGCGCCAGTCGATGCCCTCCAGCAGCATCGACAACTCCGCCGCCGACAGTCGCACCGAGCATCCTTCGCCGCCGGCCACAGGAAGCGACCGCGCTCGAGGCGCTTGGCGAACAGGCACATACCCTGGCCGTCCCACCAGATCGCCTTGACCAGATCGCCGCGCTTGCCGCGGAAGACGAACAGCGCGCCATCATGCGGATCGCGACTGAGCACGGTCTGCACCTGCGCTGCCAGCCCGTCGAAGCCGCGTCGCATATCGGTTCGCCCACAAGCCAGATAGACGCGCATACCCGCCGGCAGCGCGATCACCGGCGAAGCACGTCGAGCACGCGAGCCAAGGCACTTGGATCGACGTCGCCGCCAAGGCGCAGCTTGGTACCGCCGGGTAGCTCGACCTCGATCGTACTCGCTGCGGGGCGATCGGGAACCGGCAACGCCGCCGGCAGCGATCTCACGTCTGGAGCGGGCAACGCCACCGCTGCAGGCTCGGCGATGACCTCGCACCGAATAAACCCGTCGGTCGCCACGGCCAGCAGCTGCTTGCGCCACGTGTACAACAGGCCTGTCGATATCCCGTATCGACGCGCCACCTCGGTCGGCCCGACACCTGGGGCACAACTCGCCTGCACGATCGCCATCTTCTGCTGCGGATGCCAACTGCGTCGCCGCTCCGGGCGTGGCGCCAGCGGCAACTCCTCGCTCAGAGACGTCTTAAGCGTCTCGTACGACGTCTCATCTTCCGCCACGCTCGCCTTCGCCAACCACAGCGACGACTCTCGCAACAGCGCGATCAGGACAAGGCGGGGATCAGCTGACGCTTACGGTGCGGCCTGGCCGGAACTGGTCGAAAACACCCTGTCCGCGTCCAAGCACCGTGCGCGGGAAGCTGCCACTATAAATTCGGTGGACGGAGGTGCTCAGGCGAATTTTGGGAGCAATCAAAGGCTGTTGCCGATTAGCAACTCGGTTACCCGTTTATCTATGCAGCAGCTGTTCAACGAGCCGCTCCGCCACGACCAGCGCAGACGTGCCGTCCGCCGCCGTGGCGTCCGCACCCGATCCGTCCGCTAGCGCAGGGTTCTCGCTGAAGATTTGCCCGCCGACCATCACCCCGACGGCGGGATTCTGCGAAGCGCCACGCAGCGCGCAGATGATATCCGGTAAATTCGCGAGATGCTCCACGTTGCTGACCGTTAGGCCGATTAGTTCGAACCATTTCCGACCGACGATCGCATTCAGATCGGCCAGTCCCGCGTCGGGCGCACTCCACGTACGCCATCCAGCGCGCCGGAAGAACTCCTCGATCATCACCAAGCCGAAGCTGTGCTGGTCGCCCGGCGGCACGGTGAAGAGCACGCGCCGGTCGGCGCGGGTGCGCACGCTCGGACATGGTGCCCGCACCCCCAGCTCGTGGACGACCTGCTGTAAGCGCCATAATCCCATCGTCACGTCGATGAAGTCGCACATATCGTCGTCCCACCACGACCCAAGCGTGCGCGCCGCCGGCGCGAGCAGATCGAGGTAGATTGATTCGATCGAAACGCCGCGTTCGAGATAGCGCTCGGCATGAGCAATCAGTTCGAAGACTTCCACGTTCAGGGTCATGTCGGCAATCGTTTCGGTGTCGGCGCGACTGATTGTGGCCGGCGCAGTTGATGGCCGCAGTGGCGTCGCTGCGTCGTTTCGGTGCGCAAGCACGATACGTGGGATGATCTCCCCTTCAATCAGCCTCGCTATGCGCAACGGCGAGGCTTCCCGCGGATACGACTGGAAGCTAGAAGGTGCGGCTACCGACGTTTCGTCGTGCACTGACGCCATGGCGATCGTCCCCTGCTGCGCGGCCCGGGTGCGCCTCTGCTGGCGATCTTCTCCCGGTCAGCACCAGGCTATGGACATAGCTGTGATTGCGCAACGTCTATGACGTTGATGCGCATAAGAATCGAGTGTCAAGGAAGTTGGACGTCAAGGCAGGTTGACAGTTCGTCAGATTGCGACCTAGTTTCTAGTGGGTTGAGGGGAGCTTGTTAGACACCACATGCAACGCCGGGATGCATCGATCGCGAGCAAGGGCCGGGCCTGCCGTTTCACGCCGGCTAAGGGTAGCCGCCACAACGCGACTGTATGGATGATGGTCCCGGGCGTACCGACGCCCCTGCAGTTCCTGATCTTTTTTGCCCGCGACCGGCGGGACGCCGCGACGGACTACGGCGCAGGGCCACTGATCACCGGCGATTACCTCGAAGTCGAGGAAGCGATCGCTGCGCTCCACCCCGAGCTTGTCCTCGGCACGCAGATGGAGCGCCACATCGCTAGGCGGCTGCGCATCGCGTGCGCGGTGATCTCGGCCCCGGCCCACGTCCAGGATTTCCCCGCGCGCTACTCGCCGGTGATGGGCTTCGGGGGCGCGAACGGGCTGTTCGACACTTGGGTCCACCCGCTGGTGATGGGGCTCGAGGAGCATTCGCTCGTCATGTTCCGCGACGATTTCGAGTTCGACGACGCTGCCGGGGCGTCGCACCTCGGCGGGCACGATGCCGCCGCCCTTGCCGCTCCTTGTCTGCTCCCAAGTTTGGGAGGGGCCGGGGGCGGGGCCGCGATCACGACTGCCGGGGATGACGCCTCGCCCGCGGCCCCTCCCAGAAGTCGGAGGGGGGAAGCGCACGATGCGCGTATCGCCGCCAACGACCTCACCTTTACCCCCGACGCCCAGAAGGAACTCGCCAAGATTCCGTTCTTCGTCCGCGGCAACGCGTGCCGAAATACCGAGGAGTTTGCCAGCGAACGCGGGCTGGCCGCCATCAACATCGAGACGTTGTATGAAGCCTAATTGCACTTTGCACGCTAACACCCGGGTCGATCCGACCCTGGTCCGGGTCGTCGTCGTCACGCTCGACAACCATCTGTCGGGCGCCGCCGCCCGCGCCGAGGCGACGCTGCGCCGCGAGCACCCCGGCCTCAGCCTCCAGTTCCACGCCGCCGCCGACTGGGAGAGCTCGCCCGCGAGCCTCGACCGGTGCCGCGCCGACATCGCGCAAGGCGACATCGTGCTCGCGACGATGCTGTTCCTCGACGAGCATATCCGCGCGGTGATGCCGGCGCTCGAAGCCCGCCGCGAGCATTGCGATGCGATGGTCGGGGCGATGAGCGACGCCGCGGTGGTCAAGCTAACCCGTCTCGGCGACTACCGCATGGACAAGCCGGCAAAGGGGCCGCTCGCGCTGCTCAAGAAGCTCCGCGGCTCATCGAAGCCCGGCACGTCGTCGAGCGGTTCGGGCCAGATGGCGATGCTCAAGAAGCTGCCGAAGATCCTACGCTTCATCCCTGGCACCGCGCAGGACGTCCGCGCCTATTTCCTGACGCTGCAATATTGGCTCGCCGGGTCCGACGAGAATTTCACCAACCTCGTCAAGAACCTCGTCGACAGATACGCCGACGGCCCGCGCCGCGCGCTGCGGGGCACGATGACTCCCGACGCGCCCGCCGACTATCCCGAGCTCGGCGTCTATCACCCGGCGATGCCGGGGCGGATGTCGGCGCGCGCCGCCGACCTGCCGCTCCCCGTCGTCCCCGTCGTCGGCACCGTCGGGCTGCTGGTCCTGCGCAGCTATGTGCTCGGCAACGACACCGGCCACTATGACGGCGTGATCAAGGCGTTAGAGACGCGCGGCCTGCGCGTCATCCCCGCTTTCTCGTCGGGGCTCGACGCGCGTCCGGCGATCGACGCGTTCTTCATGCACAACGGCAAGCCGGTGATCGACGCGATGGTGTCGCTCAGCGGCTTCAGCCTCGTCGGTGGCCCGGCCTACAATGATTCCGCCGCCGCCGCAGACGCGCTCGCCGCGCTCGACATTCCTTACCTCGCCGCCCACCCGCTCGAGTTCCAGACGCTGCAGGCGTGGGGTGCGGGTAACCAGGGATTGCTGCCACTCGAAGCGACGATGATGGTCGCGATCCCCGAGCTCGATGGTGCGACCGTACCGACGGTTTTTGGGGGTCGGTCGGACGGTGTCGGCAGCGTGTGCACAGGCTGTGCGCGTAGTTGTGCGTTCCCCGCGTCGGAGGGCACAAGGGTCATGCAGCCGTGCCCCGAACGCGCCGAAGCGCTGGCGGCGCGGACGCTCAAGCTGATCGATCTGCGGGTCGCCGAGCGGGCCAACCGCAAGCTCGCGCTCGTCATCTTCAACTTCCCGCCGAACGCCGGCGCGGTCGGCACCGCCGCGTATCTGTCGGTGTTCGACAGCGTTTACAACACGTTGGAGCGCCTCAAGGCCGAGGGCTACGCGGTCGACCTGCCCGCCAGCGTCGACGCGCTGCGCGAGACGATCCTCAAGGGTAACGCCGAACGCTACGGGGCCGACGCCAACGTCGCCGCGCGCATCGCCACCGACGACCATGTCCGCCGCGAGCCGTATCTCGCCGAGATCGAAGCGCAGTGGGGCCCCGCCCCCGGGCGCAGCCTCGCCGACGGTCATGGCATCAACGTCCTCGGCGGTGTTTTCGGCAATGTTTTTATCGGCATCCAGCCGCCGTTCGGTTACGAGGGCGATCCGATGCGGCTGCTGTTCGACGGGACGTTCAGCCCGACCCACGCCTTCAGCGCCTTCTATCGCTGGATCCGCGAGGACTTCGGCGCCCACGCCGCGCTCCACTTCGGCACGCACGGCGCGCTCGAATTCATGCCGGGCAAGCAGGCCGGGCTGTCGGCGAAGTGCTGGCCCGACCGGCTGATCGGCGACCTGCCGAACTTCTACCTCTACGCCTCGAATAATCCGAGCGAGGGCACGATCGCCAAGCGCCGGTCGAACGCGACGCTGATCAGCTACATGACGCCGCCGATCGCACAGTCGGGGCTGTACAAGGGCTTGCTCGACCTCAACGCGTCGATCGAGCGCTTCCGCGCCACCGCTCCCGATGCGGTCAACGAGCGGGCGATGCTTGCGCTGCTGATCCAGGAACAGGCCGCTGGGCTCGACCTCGTCCCCGCCGAACCGACCTGGGAAGGCAACGCGAGCGACGCGGTCCTCACGCTCGCCGGACGCATCTACGAGCTTGAGCAGACCCTTATCCCGCACGGTCTCCACGTCGTGGGCCGCGGCTGCACCGCCGCCGAGCGCGTCGACCTCCTTCTCGCGATCGCAGACGCCAAGGGCCGCATCGTCTACCGCGACCAGGTCGAAAGCCTCGTCGCCGGGCATGTCCCCGACGATGCGGTCGGCGATACCTTCTTCGCCGACCTTGCCGCGACCGACGCGCTGCTCGCGGTCGACACCGAGCTCGATGCGATCGTCCGCGCGCTCGACGGTCGCTACATCATGCCCGCCCCCGGCGGCGACGTCCTGCGGACCCCGGCGGTGCTGCCGACCGGGCGCAACATCCACGGCTTCGACCCCTTCCGCATTCCGAGCGCCTTTGCCTGCCGCGATGGCGCGCAACAGGCGCAGCGCCTGATCGACCGCCACATGGCCGACGGCGCGGCGGCTCCCGAGTCGATCGCGATGGTCCTGTGGGGCACCGACAACCTCAAGACCGAGGGCCAGCAGATCGCGCAGGTCATGGCGCTGATGGGCGCGCGCCCGCGCTTCGATGGCTACGGCCGCCTGTGCGGCGCTGAACTGACCCCGCTCGCCGACCTCGGCCGCCCGCGGATCGATGTCGTGGTCACCCTGTCGGGCATCTTCCGCGACCTGCTGCCGATGCAGACGCGGATGATCGCCGAGGCCGCCTATCTCGCGACGATGGCCGACGAGCCCGAGGAGATGAACTTCATCCGCAAGCACAGCCTCGCCCACCAGGCGAAGCTCGGCTGCGACCTCGACACCGCCGCGCTCCGCGTCTTCTCGAACGCCGAGGGCGCATACGGGGCGAACGTCAATCTGATGATCGACGCCGGAGTATGGAACGACGAGAACGAGCTCGCCGACGCGTATGAGACGCGCAAGGGCTTTGCCTATGGCCGCAGCGGCGCGCCGGTGCGGCAGGAGAAGATGCTCAGCAGCAACCTGTCGACGGTCGACCTGACGTACCAGAACCTCGACTCGGTTGAACTCGGCGTGACGTCGGTCGACCAATATGTCGACAGCCTCGGCGGGATCAGCCGGTCGATCGCGCGCGCCAAGGGGTCGGCGGCGCCGGTCTATATCGGCGACCAGACGCAGGGTGAAGGCAAGGTCCGCACGCTCGGCGAGCAGGTCGCGCTCGAGACGCGCACCCGGATGCTCAACCCGCTGTGGACCGAGGGCATGCTCAAGTCAGGCTTCGAAGGCGTCCGCCAGATCGAGGTCCACGTCACCAACACGATGGGTTGGTCGGCGACGACCGGCGAGGTCGCGCCGTGGGTCTATCAGCGGATCAGCGAGACCTATGTCCTCGACGACACGATGCGCGAGCGGCTGGCCGGCCTCAACCCGAAGGCGGCGATGCGCGTCGCCAACCGCCTGCTCGAAGCCCACGACCGCAACTTCTGGTCACCCGACGCCGCCACCCTCGCTGCATTGCGCGCCGCCAGCGACGACCTCGAAGACCGGCTCGAAGGCATCACCGCCGCCCCAGCACACGCGCTCGCGGCTTAGGAATTAGACATGGCAGTCATCGAACTCGAACGCCCGGTTTCGACCTCGCTCGCCAAGGCGATGGCGAAGGGTCAGGACGGCGACGGCAGCGTCCAGGTGCATCTCGATGCTGCCGACACGATTGGCGCGGCAAAGGTCTTCGCGGTCTACGGAAAGGGCGGGAACGGAAAGGGCGGGATCGGCAAGTCGACGACGAGCTCGAACCTGTCGGCGGCGCTGTCGCTGATGGGCAGTGTCGCCCCCGCGCGCATCCGCGTGAAGCCAGTTTGGTAGCGATGGCGAGCCTTGGCTTTCCTCTGCTATACGCGCTGGTGCTGTGGTTCGTCAGCACCGGCGCGATTATCTGGCTCGACGGCCTGCCGAGCCGAACCTTCCGCTGGAGCCTGGCGGGCGCTAGCGTCGTGGCCGCCGTGGCGCTCTACTGGATCGTGCGCAGCGCGGACGATACGTCGGCGACGGGTGCCTATATCGGCTTTACGGCTGCGCTTGCCGTTTGGGGCTGGCACGAGATGAGCTTCCTGATGGGCATCGTCACCGGGCCGCGCAAGGCACCCTGTCCGCCGCAGGCGACCGGGTGGACACGCTTCCGGCTCGCCGCGGCGACGCTGATCTGGCACGAGATCGCGCTGGCGCTGACGCTCGCCGGCTTCATCGCCCTGACATGGGGCCAGCCGAACCAGACGGCGGCGGCGACCTTCGGCATCCTGTTCATCATGCGCCTGTCGGCCAAGCTCAACATCTTCCTCGGCGTGCCGAATTTGACGGTCGATTTCCTGCCGCCGCATCTGGCGCATCTGAAAAGCTATTTCCGCGTTGCGAAGTTCAACTGGCTGTTCCCGGTATCGGTCGCCTGCGCCTCGGTCGCAGCATTGCTGCTCGCGGAGGCGGCGCTGTCCCTGATCAATGACGACGGCAACGCGGTAGGGTTCAGTTTGCTTTTCGCGCTCGTCGCTCTCGCGGTGATCGAGCACTGGTTCATGGTTCTGCCGCTGCCAGACGCTGCCCTGTGGCGTTGGGCCGTTCCGTCGAAGTCTGAATAGGCCTCGTGACGCGAAGATGTGCAAAATGGCCATCTATAATTTCGGTGCCAACAGCTGCCCCTCGGCGGGATCCCACCTCCAGAGGGCGTCGTTTGTACGTCTGGTTCCTCCCCACCAGCGAAGGATCGGGTTGTACCGTGCCCAGCCGTCCCGGCCACCGACGACGCTTCGTCCAAGGTTGTTGCGCGATATTGGGCTTGCTTGAAAGCGGCGGAAGCGCTCCGCGTTGTCGTGCATCGCCATACCGAAGTGATGCTCCGTGACGCCGAAGAGCGCGGGCACGGGCGCAGCGGCCAACTCCAGAGCGCTTCCCCGATCTCGAAATAGGAAAGCGGACACAGCTCACCGGATTGCAACAACCGACGCATGAGCGACGAAAAACAGCGCTCCTCAGCATTCAGCGTACGCATCCGGTGAAAGCCGCAGACGTGTTGCCCCAGCCTCAGGCGGCTTGAGCGAGCGGCACGTTTGAGGTGTCGGGTCGCCAGTTCCAGGGGTCACCTCACGATATGTGCACAGGTGTACGCTATGAAGCGTCCCGGGTTTTCCGGAGGCGGTTTCGTTTGAGTCACGCGGCCATATCGAGGATCTCCTTGGCGGCATAGTAATTGGCTTCGGCCTCGGCGGGCGGGATGTGTCCGATAGGTCCGAAGAGGCGGTGATTGTTGAACCAGTCGATCCAGCTCAAGGTTGCCATTTCGACCGCCGAGGCTGTTGGCCATGACCGCTGCCGCCAGATGACCTCAGCCTTGTAAAGGCCGTTGATCGTCTC
>JBBSFF010000068.1:0-8864 GCA_038238995.1 Sphingomonadales bacterium | reverse complement strand
CAACACGACCGCGTCGGCCGCCCCGGCGGCGGGAACGCCAATCTCGCCATTCCGGTCGAATTCCTGCCAATAAACCTGCCCGCGCCCGGCGTCGGCGACCGCCGCGACGCGCGCCAGCCGCGAATCCGCTGCGAATGCCGCCGCGGCGATTAGCGCAAGCGACCCGACCCCCGTTACCGGCACACCCCACGCCAGCCCGAGTGCACGCGCGGCGGCGATGCCGACCCGTAAGCCGGTGAAGCTGCCGGGCCCAATATCGACGACGATGCCCGAAATATCGCAGCCACCGTCGCCGACGACCGCGGCGATCGCGGGCATCAGAGCCTCTGCGTGGCCGCGCCCGACGTTGCGATGCACCTCGGCGACGATGCGGTCGCCGTCGAGCACGGCCAACGACAACGCGAAGGCGGTTTCGATGACGAGCAGCATCAGCGGAGTTGCGCCGCCTCGTCGAACGTCAGGCGCGGTGACCGGGGAAACAGCGCGTCCGGCGTGCCGTGTCCCAGCGAGCAGATGAAATTGGTCTCGAATGCGGTGCCGGTAAAGAACGCCGCATCGACCGCCGTCTTGTCGAACCCCGAAATCGGCCCGCAATCGAGCCCGAGCGCGCGCGCGGCGAGCATCAGATATGCACCCTGCAGCGACGAATTGCGGAATGCGGTCTCGCGGATCGCATCGGGTTTGCCCGCGAACCACGACCGCGCGTCGGCGTGCGGGAACAGCTGCGGCAGCTTTTCGTGGAATTCGAGGTCCATGCCTACGATCACCGTAACGGGCGCGGCGCGGACCTTGGCGGCATTGCCGACACTGACGCAGCCCGCCAGCGTCGCGCGGGCCTCGACCGAGCGGCAAAAGACGAAGCGCGCCGGCGATGCATTCGCCGATGTCGGCCCGAGCTTGGCGAGGTCATAGATTGTCCGCAACCGCTCGTCGGTGACCGCAGTTTCAGACCAACTCGAATAAGTCCGCGCGGTGCGAAACAGCGTGTCCAGCGCTGCGGCGTCGAGGATCATACCGCGCGGACTTCGATCACCTCGGGAACGTAATATTTGAGCAGTGACTCGATCCCACCTTTGAGCGTCGCGGTCGACGACGGGCAGCCCGAGCAGGCCCCCTGCATCTGGAGCGACACGATCCCGCGATGGAAGCCGCGATAGATGATGTCGCCGCCGTCGTTCGCCACCTGTGGGCGGACTCGGGTGTCGAGCAGGTCGATGATCTGCGCGACGATATCGGCGTCCTCGGGGTCGTCATCGATCGCCGGGGCCGCTGCCGCCTCGCCGACCATCAACGGCGCCCCGCTGCTGAAATGGTCGACGAGGACGCCGAGCACCTGGGTCTTGAGCGACGACCAGTCGGCCGACCCTTCGGCCTTGTTGACCGAGACGAAGTCCGACCCGAAGAAGACACCCTCGACGTCGCCGAGTTCGAACAGCGCGGTCGCCAGCGGCGAGGCGGCGGCGTCCTCGGCGGTCACGAAGCCGATCGTTCCCGACGGCATGACGGTGCGCCCAGGCAAGAATTTCAACGTCTGCGGGTTCGGCGTGCGCTCGGTCTCGATGAACATTGGCTAATCTCCGGGGTCCAGCGGCATGTGGCCCGCCCCGCGCGCCAGATCAAGTCGGACCCGCGCGGCGCCTCAGCTCAGATCGGCGAGGCGTGCGTCGTCGAGCCCGCCGGGGACGATCATCACGAGGCACGGCAGCGTTCCCGCGCGCTCGCCAGCGAAGAACGCGACGAGCGGCCCCGGCGCGCCCTTGACCGCCGCACCGAGGACAAGCGCGCGGATCGACGGATCGGCGGCGACGGTCTCGAGCACCGCTGTGATCGGCTCGCCCTGCCGCACGATCATTCCGGGGCGCTGCCCCGACAGCGCGAACAGCTCATCGGCGACCCCGGCGAGCAACGCCTCGGCGTTCGCCTTCGCCTCGGCCTCGATCAGTTCCTGGACGCCGCCCCACTGCATGAATTCGGTCGCCGGCATCGTGTGGAGCAGGGTGACGCGCGCGTCGACGTGGGCGGCGCGGAGCGCGGCATAGCGCATCGCCACCCGGCTCTCGGGGGTTTCGTCGACCACGACGAGGAAAGTGCGGCTGTCCACGATCTTTAGTCTAGGCGTTTAGCGGACGCGGGCAAGAGTGGCGACTGAAGGGCGATACCTGGCAGATTGTTAAAGGTCGTCGTCCCCGGTTTCGCGGGGATGAGGGTCGCAAGTGACGGGCGGACGATCGCGCCGCTTACTCCATCAGTTTCCGCTGCAGATACGTCATCGTCAGCGCCGTCACGTGCGCCGCCTGCTTGAGGTCGGCCCCCGCGCCGTGGCCGCCTTCGGTGTTCTCGTAATAATAGAAATGATAGCCCATCTCCTCCAACCGCGCGGCGAACTTGCGCGCGTGCTGCGGCCCGACGCGGTCGTCCTTCGTCGTCGTGAAGATGAACGGCTCGGGGTATTTTACTCCGGTGCGCAGGTTCTGATACGGCGACGTCTTCTGCCAGAAGGCCATCACGGCCGGGTCGGCGTCGACGTCGCCGTATTCGCCCGCCCACGACGCGCCGGCGGCGATCTTGCCGATGCGGATCATGTCCAGCAGCGGCACCTGGATGACGACCGCGTTCCACAATTCGGGATGCTGGGTGAACTGGACACCCATCAGCAGACCGCCGTTCGACCCGCCCTCGATGCCGAGGCGGCGCGGGGAAGTGATGTTCTTCGCGATCAGGTCACGCGCGACGCTGGCGAAGTCGTCGTAGATGATCTGCCGCTTCGTGCCCAACCCCGCCTCGTGCCAAGCCGGGCCGAACTCGCCGCCGCCGCGGATGTTGGCGAGGGCGTACGCGCCGCCGCGCTCGAGCCACAACTTGCCGAGTGCGCCGCTATATTCGGGGGTCTCGCTGACTTGGAAACCGCCGTACGCATACAGCAGCGTCGGGGTCGAACCGTCGTACGCCAGGTCCTTGCGGTGAACGATGAAGTACGGAACCTTCGTCCCGTCGGTCGACGTCGCCTCGAACTGCTCGACGACATCGTTCGAGGCATCGAACTTGGCAGGCAATGATTTGATCGTCGCGAGCCTGCCCGTCGCGGCGTCGGCCAGCGCCAGCGTCGAGGGGGTGAGGAAGCCGCTCGTGCGCACCAGCGCCCGGTCCGACGCGAGATCGGCATCGCCCAGATCGACCGCCAGATTGTCGGGCAGGTCGAGCTTGATGCGGCTCCAGCCGCCGCCCGTGACCGGACTGTACACAAACGCGCGGCCGCGCACATTGTCGAGCGTCGTGACGAGCAGTCGGTCACGCGTCGCCGCGACCCCGCTGATCGAGTCGCGCGACCTGGGCGTCCAGATCGCCGTCGGCCTCAGCGCACCGGGGTCGGCCTTGACCGCGGCGAGATCGAGCTGCGCGAGCGACCCAGACGGCAGCGTCGTACTGCCGACGGTCCAACCCTCGTCGAGCTTGACGATGATGCGTCCGGCGAGGAGGCCGGTAATTGCCGACTTCGCCGGCAGCGCGAGCGGCCGGAGCCCAGCCGGCGTGACGACGCGGAATTCGCTGCGAAAGAAGTCAAGCGCGCGATCGATCGTCGTCAGCCGGTTGCCCGCCCCGTCGACGAAGCTTCGCGGAGCAACGAGCGTATCGGTTCTCGTGCCGCGAAACACCTCGACCGCTGCCGACAGCGGCTTGCCGCGCGTCAGGCGCTTGACGATATACGGATAGCCCGAAGTCGTCAGGTCGCCCGGGGTCCATTCGCTCGCGACAAGCAGATGATCGGCGTCTTCCCAGGCGACCTCGTGCTTGGCGCGTGGCAGGGTGAAGCCGTCGTCGGCGAACTTGCCGGTGACAAGATCGAACTCGCGCACTGTCACCGCGTCCTCACCGCCGTCGGACAGCGAGATCAGGCAACGCCGCTGCTCGGGCTGGAAGCAGCGCGCGCCTTTCCACACCCAGCTCTTGCCCTCGGCGTGCCCGAGCGCGTCGATGTCGAGCACGGTCGTCCACGTGGGCACGGCGCTGCGGTAGCTGACGAGCGTCGTCATCCGCCAGATGCCGCGCAGATGGTCGGCGTCCTGCCAGAAATTGTAGATCGCGCCGTGGGTGAAGCTCGGTTGCGGGATCCGGTCCTTCGCCCCGGCGATCGCAAGCGCCTCCTGATACAGGACCGGGTAGCGGGCGTCGGCCTCGAGCACGTCGGTCGAATAGGTGTTGCGCGCGTTGACCCATGCCATCGCGCGCGGCGAGTCGACGCTTTCGAGCCAAAGATAGGGGTCAGGTTCGGCGGCGTCGGCGACGGCATTGAGGGCGACGCCGACAGCGGCAAGCGAGGCGGCGGCAAGCAAGGTTCGGATCACGGGCTTCCCATCGAATACGGAGACCGATAGCCTAGGCGACCCGACCGTGATCCACAATCCCCGGCAGTTGCGCTGTCCCAAACGGTCAGCACCAATATGATCGGCGAGCCGATCCGGCGCGTATTCTGCCGAATACGCCGGGTATTAACCGAGCGCTGCCGACGCCGACATTGAAGTTATCGAGGATCGCATCGCGTCGTCGACATTGGTGACGTCGCGGACCGCTCAGCGCCCGCATTGGCGGCTGTCATCGGACAGCCCAGGTGTCTAATGAAGCGACCACTCGGAATCCTGTCACAAGGAAGGACGTTCCGATGTCATTGATCGGAATTACCAACCGACATAACCGCCGACGATTATAGTTTTCTCGCTCTCGCGGACAAAACCACCGAGACGATCAGCTATCGACGATCTCGAACAGCCGAATACACTTGGTCGACGCAATCAGCGAACCGACAAAACACAACTTAAAAGCAAAGCCCCGCACCATTTTGGCGCGGGGCTTATACGACCAGACAAACCCAGCCGACCGCATGAGCGCCAGAAAAATCTCGGACCCGCCTATGCGAGCCGACTGACGACCCCACAGCAAAACGCGGAGCGCCTTAGATGAACCAGGGCGGGATGTCCTTGTAGAAGCTGGAGATCAGAGCGAGCAACATAGACATTTTCAAACTCCTTCGGCGGTTATGATCAACCTCTAAAAAATATTGACCATGTTTCCGGTTGATCTGCAAGCGGGAAAAGCAAACCACTCCGCCGGAGCACCCGCCTAAGCGCGCCCGAATTCTTGTGACGATAAAAATTAACATTTGCAACGGTTTAGCCATGAGTGAACGAACAGATAACGGATGCTTCCCGGCGTTTCTCGATAACAGCGATTACATTGGATCGCTGTGCTTCGCTTCCAACCATCCGTAAATACCGAATCACCTTGAAAGCCGACGATCGCTTTGCCGCATAAAACAGTGTGATAGTCGTTCATATTTGCGCTAACCTGCTGACGTGCTCCGCCTGGTTCGCCTTTTATCAACAACGATCGCTTCGGCGACCGGTGCACTGGCGACGGTGCTCGGCGGTGTGAGCGACGGTGGCCCCGACGCCGCAAGGCGTCGCCGGGCGCGTGAATATCGCCGGTTGCTTCGTGGTGAGCTCGACGGGGCCTTCGTCAATGGCGAGATCTACCTCGTCTATCAACCCAAACTCTGCTTGCGGAGAGGGATTTATGACGGCGTCGAAGCGTTGATCCGCTGGGAGCACCCCAACCTCGGCGACGTCGACCGGACCAGCGTCATCACTCTGGCCGAAGAGACGGGTCAGATCCACGCGTTGACGCTGTGGATTCTCGGCACGGTCATCGCCGATCAGCGCGTGTTGGTTAAGCGTGGGATCGACATTTGCTTCCATGTCAACATATCGGGCAAGTCGCTCGGCAGCGATGCCTTTATCGCCGAAGCATGCGCGCTTGCGACCACGGCCTCGGGAAATATCGGTTTCGAGATCACCGAAACCGCGTTTATCGAAAATCCGACGACGGCATTAGCCAATTTCTCGCGCCTCGCCGAAGCTGGAATTCGGCTGTCGATCGACGATTACGGGTCGGGACATTCGTCTTTGGCATATTTGAAGGAACTGCCCGCCGATGAGCTGAAGATCGATAAATTATTCGTCAGCGGCATGACCAGCAGCAACCGTGATCCCTTGATTGTCCGATCGACGATCGATCTTGCGCACGCGCTCGGCATGCTCGTCGTGGCCGAAGGGGTCGAGAGCCAAGCGACCTTGGCGTTGCTACGCGTCATGGGTTGCGATGTCGCGCAAGGGTTTTTCATCAGCCCAGCGCTTCGGATCGGCCCGCTCGAAGCTTTCCTGAACGATGCCGATCACTTGGCGCGGCTGACCGACACCGAGATGTCGTTGACCCCGGCAAAGGGGTTCTGGGTCCGGTCGGAGCGTGACGGCGCTCGAACAACGATTGCCGATGGCGCACCAGTTCAGAAATAACCTGCTTCACGGACTCGCAAGGCTCGTTCTAGCGCTTTCGGTTTCGGCCTCGATCAGCGCGGCCGCGGTGCCCGTTCCGGCGCCAGTCGCATCAACGGCCTCATACGATCTGATGATCTCACGGGCCAAAGCGGCCATGCTGGGCGATCCAATCGGCGCTGCGCGCCTCGCGCGTCAGGCTGAAGCCGCCGCGACAACGTGGCCATCGGCGCGCGGACGCAACCTCGCGATCGCAACCGCGCAGTGGTTGCACGGCGAAGCGGCATTTCGGACGAATGACGTTCCTACAGCCCAGCTGCTCATCGTTAAGGCGCTGTCCATCGTCGAGCAGATCGCGCCCGCGTCGAAACTCCACGCCGATTTGCTGTTGTCGCGCGCGCGCATCGCGGTTGAACAGGGGCGTCCCCAAGTCGGGTTGCGCGATATCCAACAAGCATATGGTCTGTTCACCAAGCTGGGCGATGTACGCAGCGAAGAAAAGGCCCTGCTAAGCATCGGATCGATTTACCAAGATGCCCAGGATTTCGATCGAGTACTTTATTACTATAACCTGGCGCGCGAAACCGTGCCGAATGATGCCACGCTCGCTCTGTCGGCGAGCAACAACATGGCCAATGCGTACGCGCAGCTTGGTCGTCTTGCCGCTGCCGAAGAGGAGTACAAACACGCGCTTTCGATCGCCCGCCAACTTGCAAGCCCCCTTTTGACGGCAAGGATCATCGCCAATATCGGGGACCTGCGGATCGATCGTCGCGACTTCGCGACCGCGCGTGCGGATATCAACGAAGGACTTGCCCTCACGAGCAAGTCGAAAGCCGCGGCCGAGCGCCCGCTGTTGCTGTCCACTCTGGCCCGGCTCGAACTTGCCGAAGGACATCTCGGCGCGGCGGTCCGCGCGGTCGAGGCCGCTTTTGCCGGCGGCGACGATGTCACCACCGATCCATCGTTCCGGCCGGTGCAGTTCACCGCCTTCCGCGCGTACAAGCTCAGCGGCGACTATCGTCGCGCGCTCGAGCATCTCGAGGCCTTTCAGGCTCTCGATGAAGCCGGTCGGACGCTCGCGACGTCGACCAGTTCAGCGCTAATGGGAGCGCGGTTCGACTTCGCGAACCAGAACACCCGAATTGCCCGCCTCAAGACCGCGCAACTCCAGGCCGATGTCGCGCTCGCCCGGCTCGAAGCGCGGCAGCGTGCTCTGCTACTCGCCGGCCTCCTGGTGCTGATCGCAGCGGCGACGTTGTTCCTCATCGTCTATTTGCGATCGCTGCGCCGCAGCCGCAACGAGATCATCGCAGCGAACCTTCGTCTCGCGCAGACCAACACCGAACTCGCCGAAGCGCTGCTCGTCAAATCGCAATTTCTCGCGACGACGAGCCACGAAATCCGGACCCCGCTCAATGGTATTCTCGGCATGACGCAGGTCATGCTCGCCGACCGGACAGTGACTGGCGAACTGCGCGACCGGATTGGCCTGGTCCATTCGGCCGGCCAATCGATGCGGACACTGGTCGACGACATTCTCGACTTCGCCAAGATGGATTCGGGTGCCCTCGCGATCGAGACGGCCCCCGTCGACATCGCGGCGATGCTCCCCGACCTCGTTGCGTTGTGGCGCGTCGAGGCGACCAGTAAGGGCATTGCGCTTGACCTCGAGATCGATGACGCGCTGCAGCCCATGCTGAGCGACATCGTCCGCGTCCGCCAGATCGTCTTCAATCTATTGTCGAATGCGGTGAAGTTCACCAGTTCGGGGGCTGTCCGCGTCGGTGCCGCGCGGGTCACGACCGACGGCGCCGAGCAACTGGTGATTACCTTCCGCGACACCGGCGTGGGTATTCCCGCGACCGCGTTCGAGACGATTTTCGAACCGTTCCGCCAGCTCGACACGAGCACGACGCGCCAATTTGGCGGTACGGGACTTGGTCTGGCGATCTCGCGACATCTTGCCCGAGCGCTGGGCGGCGAGATTACCGTCGCGAGTGAACTCGGAGCCGGGTCGACCTTCGCACTGCGGCTGCCGTATGTCGGGGTGAAAGCCACAGCGGCGCCGGTCGAAGATATCGATGTCGGTCGCCAGGACGGTTTGCGACCGCGGCTGTTGATCGTCGGGGCCAATCCGATCGCGCGGAGTATGTTGCGTACACGACTCGACCCGCATTTCGACCGCTGCACGGCGTGCGACGGAGACGAGGCGATCGCGCGAACTAAATCGGATCGCCCAGACGTCGTTATGATTGATGCCGAGGGATTCGATGACGACCGATTGGACAAGCTCATCGCCCAGCTCGGTCGACAGCGGGGCATTGCCGTTGCGGTTTTCGGTGCAACGCCGATTGCCGTCCGTAACGATGATTGGCGCGCAGGCGGTGTTGCGGCGGTCATTACCAAACCGATCAGTGTCGAGGCGCTGGCCGAGGCGCTCAAGCACCTTCCGTCGGCGGAAGTTGCGCTCGTCGCAGGTTAACGAGGCTGATCGTGTGTTCACGATGGTATCTTGGGCTCATTTGCCCTAACGAT
>JBBSFF010000067.1:0-8885 GCA_038238995.1 Sphingomonadales bacterium | reverse complement strand
ACCGTACCGTGATCCGCGCGTGATCGAGCCGGCGCGCGCCCACGCTCAACGTGATGCGGTGGGTGCCGGGGACGGGGCTCCACAGCCGTGTGGTCAGCGCGCGCCCGTCGATCGCGACGCGGCCCGCGCCAGCGTCGCCAGCGACGATGATCGCGATCCGCTGCCGGGCGGGCGGGATGTCGGGGTCGAGCGCGATCACCGTGCCGTCGGCGGGGGCGACGATACGCGGACGTTGCTGCTGCGCGGCGACGCGAACGGTGGCGAGTTCGGTCCTGGGCACGAACAGCTCGATTCGCGGCGGCTCGATCTCGGGAACGAAAACAACGGCTTGGGCGACGACGCCGGGGCGGGCGAAGGGCGCGGCGGCGAGGTCGCGGTAGAGGTGGAGCATGACCGCCCGCCATACCGGGGCCGCGCCGACGACCCCCGACACCCCTGCCCCCATCGCGTCGCCCTCGAAGTTGCCGACCCAGACCGCGACGGTGAAGCGCGACGTGAAGCCGATGCACCAGTTGTCGCGCAGCGCCTTCGAAGTGCCGGTCTTGACCGCCGCCGGGAACGGCAGTTCGAGGCCGTTGTCGGGGCCGAAGGTCGCCGACCGCGCGGCGGGGTCGCTGAGGATATCGGTGACGATAGCGGTCGACGCAGCCATCGTCACCCGGCGGTCGGCAACGACGCGACCGGGTTCAAGGCGGAGCGGCGACCACAGCCCGCCGCGCGCCAGCGCGCGGAAGGCGGCGGCCTGCTCGATCAAGGTCACCTCGGCCGAGCCGAGCGCGAGGCTGAACCCGTAAAAGTCGCCGTCGCGCGAGATGCCCCGATACCCCGCGTCGAACAGACGGTCGCGAAACGCGTCGACGCCGACGAGCAGCAAGGTCCGGACGGCGGGCACGTTGAGCGAGTTGCCGAGCGCCGAGCGGACGCTGACCGGCCCCCGGAAGCTGCGGTCGTAGTTCTGCGGGATGTACAGCCCCGACGCGGTGTCGAGGTCGACCGGCGCGTCGTCGAGCACCGACGCCGCCGTCAGCAGCCGCCGCTCGATCGCGAGCTCATACAGGAACGGTTTGAGCGACGACCCCGCCTGGCGCGGCGACCGCGCGCCGTCGACCGCGCCGCTGCGCGACTCGGGGCCGCCCGAGCCGACATAGGCGAGGATGTCGCCGGTCGCATTGTCGACGACGATCGCCGCCCCGTCGCGGGCGTTGCGTGCCGCGAGCGACGCAAGCTGGCGGTCGAGCGTCGCGGCGACATAGCTCTGCAAGTCGGCGTCGAGCGTCGTCCGGACCGACGATCGCCCCGTCAGCAGCTGTACCGCGACCTGCGGCGCCAGCCCCGGATCAGGCAAAGCATTGCGTGGGCCGAGCATCTCGGCTGTGCGCTGCTGCAGCCGCGCGCAGGGGATCGTGCTCGCGGCGCACGCCCGGCGGGCGACGGCGGCGGGGCTCGCACGCGGCGCGGGCAGCAGGCTGACGAGGATGCGCGCCTCGCTCGCGTCGAGCGCGTCGGGAGCCTTTCCCGCGAGCGCCCGCGCGGCCGCGTCGATGCCGACGAGATCGCCGCGAAACGGGAGCAGGTTGAACCACGCCTCGAGAAGTTGCCGCTTGGTCCAGCCGCGGTCGAGCGCGAGCGCCGCCCGCGCCTGCGCAATCTTCTGCCGCGGCGAGCGGTTACCGCTGGTGCCCAGCCCCGGATCGAGCATCGCCGCGAGCTGCATCGTGATCGTGCTCGCCCCCCGCCCGGGACGCCCGCGGAGCCGATCACGCACAGCACCCCCCGCGCCGCGCCAATCGACGCCGTGATGGCTCCAGAAGCGTCGGTCCTCGGCACCGATGGCAGCAGCGACGAGCGGCGCGGCGATACGATCGAGCGGCACCCAGTCGAGGCGGCGGGTGGTGGCATCGGCGCGGACGATGTCGAGGACGCGCCCGTCGCGGGCAAGGAGGCGCGCCTCCGAGCTGTGCCACCCGGCGCGGACGGTGACGTAGTCGGGCAGGGTGCCGGGGGTGGTGACGGCGACTGCCAATACGATCGTCATCCCCGCGACAGCGGGGACCCATTTCCATCCGCCGAAAGTGGGTCCCCGCCTGCGCGGGGATGACGGCGGAGCAAGGGTGGCCGGGTCGCCCCGGCTCAAGGCCGCGCCGCCACCTCGACCGGCGCGTTCGGCACGAGCGCGAACATCTCGGGCGAATACAGCGCCTCGACCCGCGTCGGCGGCAGGTGGAAACTGCCCGCACTGTTGAGGCGGACGGTGTATTCATATGCGACCGGCGCGCGCGGCATGCTTTCGTAATGCGCGTGGACCGCGTCAGTGCGGCGCTCGACGAAGGTCGGCTGGACGCCCGCCGTCGCGGTCGCGGCGAGCACCTCGCTCCGCCCGCCGAGCGACCCACCGAGGATCGTCGCCCCCGCCGGAACGGGGTCGTTGATCACCACCCATTGCAGAGGCGCGCGCGCGGTGACCTCGACGCGGACCTTCATCACGTCGCCGCGGCTCCAGCGGCCGGCGACCGCCTGCGTCACCGGCGCGACCGCGCGGCGGACGGCGAAGCCGCTGGCGAACGGCGCGGTCAGCGGCACCGCCGCGCGCGACGTGACGATCGCCCACGGCGCGCCGGTTCCGATGTGGGTCAGGGTCAGCGGTGCCTGCGCCGCCGGCCACGGCAGCGCCGCGAGCGGCGGCGCGGCGGCGGTCCACGCGAAGGCGTGCGAGCCCGCCCCGACCGTGGCCGTCGTCGTGCCGGTCACCGGCGTCCCCTCGAACGCGCGCGCGAACCCGCGCATCGCCAGCGTGCCGACCGCGTTCGCCGGGGTCGAATCCCAATGCCCGCGCGACTGGCCGAGCATCAGCCCGCGCGCGATCCGCGGCGCATCGGCCTTCCAGTCGGGCAGCGCGACGATCGCCTGCAGCAGCCGCGCCGCCGTCAGGTCGGGCGAACTCAGCAGCTGCCACGGATCGTCGGCGCGGGTGATCGTCAGCCGAGTCCCCTGCAGATCGAGCCGCGCGCGGAGGACACTGAGCGCCTGCGCTAGCTTGCCCGGACCGTCGGGAATGCCGGGCAGCCGCAGCACCGCGACCCAGTCGATCAGCGTCGCGGTCGGCCACGCATCGGGCGCGACCGACAGCGGCTCGACCATCGCCGGGGTCGCCGCGCCCATGCTCAGCAACGCGGCAACCGCGCCCAAGCGCCGCGACGCGCCTTCGCCGTCGAAGCTGGCGGTGCCGACGATGCCGCGGCCCTTCTCGACGACGAGCATGTTCGCGTGCGACCGCGCGACCTTGCCGCCGATGAAGCCGGTCAGCCCCGCGATCATTTTCGACCGCGCGTCGTCGGGCAGCGGCCAGCCGCTGTCGACCGACAGGCGCAGAAGATAGGCGGTAAGCGAATCGTCGCCCGCGATCCAGTCGGCGGGGAAGAAACGCACGAGCCCGTCGCGGTCGAGATACGCGGGGAGCAGCGCGGTCGCCGCATCCCACTTCGCCCGGTCGCCGGTGGCGACGGCGACCGACAGCCGCTGCTCGATGCAGTCATACGGATACGCCGCCATGTACGCGCGCACGCCGGGCAGCGACCCGCCGAGCGAGCGGCTGAGCGCGACGTCGATTCCGCCGCGCCCGGAGATCGCGCCGACCGGTAACGCGACGGGGAAGCTCGTCGGTTTGTCGATCTGCAAGAGCGTCGCCTGCAGCGTTTCGGTCGGGACGGCGGCGATCACCGATTGCGCGACGCGGACCACGTCCCTCGCCCCGGTCGTCGCCCCCGCCCCGATCGACCATGCGACCCGCCCGGCAAGTGCCGGGGCGGCGACATCCCATGCCACCGTCGTCGCGTTGCCGGCGGGGACGTCGACGATGCGTTTCGCGAGCGGCGCGGCCCCGGCGCTGCCGCCGACCGTCACGCGGAACGGTTTCGCCGTCGCGTTCCGCACGAGCACCGTCGCGGTATAGCGGTCGCCCTCGCGGACCAGCGGCGGGATACCGGCAAGAAGCTGGAGGTCCTGCGTCGTCCGCACGACCGCGCTGCCGGTGCCGAACAGATCGCTGCCACCGGTGGCGATCGCGACGAGGCGGAACGCGCTGAGCGAGTCGTTCATGGTCACCGGGATCGCCGCGCGCCCGCTCGCGTCGAGCGGCACGCGCCCGCGCCATAGCAGCAGTGGGTTGAAGTCGCGCCGGACCGTGCCGCCCTCGCCCTCGCCACCACCGCCGCCCGCCGCCACGGCCTTGCGCCCATAATGCCGCTTGCCGACGACCTGCGTCTGCGCGGTCGAGGTCAGCACCTCGACCGGGCGGTCGGCCATCATCGCGGTCAGCACGTCCCAGCTGTCGTTGCCGTGGATCTGGAGCAGCGCCTCGTCGACCGCGGCGAACGCGATCTCGCTGCCGGGCGGCAAAGTCCGGCCCTTCGGCGCGGTCACCTGCACCGTCGTCGCCGCGACCTTGCGGACGGCGTAGCTCGGCGCGTCGGTCGCGACCTTGACCCCCAGCCGGTGATCGTCCCAGCCGACGCGGACCTTGGTCATGCCGAAGCGGTACGACGGCTTGGCGAGGTCGACGAGGCTGGTCGGGGAGGCGGCGTCGCGCGAAATCCACGGCAGGTTCCAGCGCCGCGCGAGGTCGGCGAGCCACAACCGCCACCCCGCGACACGGCCCCGGACGGCGAGGACCGAGACGTAGACATCGGGGGCATAGCCGCGCTTGAGCTTGACCTCGACGACCGGATCCTTGCCCGACAAGGTGGTGACGAAGCTGTCGATCACGCCGTCGCGGAGCACGCTGACGAGCGCGGTCGCGGCGCGGAACGGCATGCGGACCTGGACCTTGACGACGCCGGTCGACGGGTACTCCGATGCCTCGGCGACGACGTCCATCCGGTCGCCGTTGTCGCCGCCGAACCACCACTCGTCGTCGCCGGCGAGCCACAGCGACTGGGTCGCGCGCGAGACGTGGCCGCCTGAGTCGGTTGCCGTGGCGAGCGCGATGACCTCGCCCGACACCCCCGCGTCGAGTTTGCACCCGAGCATCCCCTTGTCGTCGGTCGTCCCCGAACAGCCGCCGCCAATCTTCTTCGTCTCGCGGCTGTTGTCGTAGCTGTAGAAGCCGCCGATCAGCCGCTTGCGGTACGAATAGGTTTCGCGGCTGAACAGTTGGACGACGATCTTCTGCCCGCGCACCGGCTTGTTCGCGAGGTCGAGCGCGACGAGGTTGAGGCGGACATCGTCGGACTTGGCGATCCAGCCGTCCTTGGCGATGCCGACGCGGACGCTCGCGGGGTCGAGGTTGACCGAGCCCTTCGCGGTCGCGACCTCGCCGTTGGCGTCGTCGTAATCCATCTCGGCGACGAGGGTCGACGGCACCGTCACGGGGACAAGCTTGTCGATCGTCATTCGCGCGGTGCCGTTCGGCGACAGCGTCACCGGATCGATCCGCGCGCGCGTCGGCGTCGGCGCGGCGGGTTCGTCGCTGCCGTCCAACCGGACGATGCCGGCGACGATGTCCTCGCCGGAGAAGCTGTATTTGGGATAGTCGGCGACCGTCAGCTCGCGCGGCTGGACGAGCGTGCGCAGCTTGACCGGGGCCTTGTTGACCGCGCCGCCCGACAGATACGCGAGGCTCAGATCGAGCTGGACGCTCGTCGGCGCGACCTGCGGGGTTCGCGGCCCCTCGACCCGCGCGCGGATCGTCGGCAGGCGGAATTCCTCGACGGTGAAGCGCCCCGAATCATGGCGCTCGGTCGCGCCGCGTTCGCCGATCTCGACCGCGTATTCGCCGAGCGCGGCGGCGGCGGGGATCGCCCACGCATTCTCGCCGATGCCGTCGCGCCCGAGCCTGGTGTCGAGTTCGTACGTCTGGTCCGACCCAAGGTGGCGGATGACGATCGTCGGGTCCTTGGGCAGTGCCGCCGGTCCGAAACCGGCGTCGGTGCGGGCGCGGATGATGTGCTTCATTGACACCCGCTCGCCCGCGCGGAACAGCGTCCGGTCGAACACCGTGTGCCACGCGGTGCGGTCGAAGCCGTAGCCAGTGTCGAGGCTGAAATCGCCGGGCGCGATGCCCTTGTTCCAGTCGGTCAGGGTGAAGCTGTAGTCGTCGCCGGTTCGCGCGCTGACCATCAGCGGGGCGGGGCCGTACTTGCAATTGCCATAGCCCGACGGCTCGGGCAGCACGTCGCCGACATACGCGCGGCCCGACGCGTCGGTCGTCCCGCGCCAGAACTCCTTGCCGGTGCAGCTATCGAGCACCGCGACCCGCGCCCCCGCGACCGGGGTCGCATCGGCGAGGTGGGTGACCCACGCGAGGCTGCGCCCCCGCCCCCATTGGAAGTGCACCGCCATGTCGGTGACGAGCGCGCCCGCCGCGACGTAGCGCGTCCCGCCGTGCCCGAGCAGCGCCGCGCCGAGGCGGGGGGAGGCCAGCTCGACGACATGGAACCCGCGCCCGGGGAGGGGGATGCCGACGACCTCGAACGCGCGCGCGTCCTTGCGGGCGATGGCGAAGCGGCGCGCCGGGGCGTCGGCGGCGATCAGCGGTGTGTTGCGCGTCGTCTCGACCCGCTTGACCTGATCGGACCCGGCGATCGGCTCCTCGTCCTGTGTCCGCTCCTCGGCCGCCTCGAGCCGGACGAGCCACGCGGCGACGGCGGCGTCGGTCGTCACCGACACGTCGCGCCCGCCGAGCGGGCCCGCGTCGCTGCCACCGAGACGCGCTTCGACCGCGCGGACGGTGACCGGCAGCACCCCGCCCTCCGCTGCCTCGACGATGCCGAAGCTGGCGGCGAACTTGACCAGCGGCGGCGCGTCGTCGGTGGCGACGTCGAGCGGGAAGCGCGCGGCATTCGTCAGCGGTCGCCCGGCGTCGTCGGCGAGGGTGGCTGGAACGACCACGCGAAACTTGGCGCGCTCGGCGAAGGGGCCCTTGAACTCGACCGAGTCGACGGTCTGAACACGCTCCTTGATCGGCGTCGCGGGGAGCACCTTGCCGGCCGCATCGACCAGTTGCACGCTGCGCGCGAACGCGACCGGTACATGCCCGGTGAAGCTCAGCGTCATCGGTTCGATCGGCGAGCACGCCGACGCCGGGGTCGTTCGGCTGCATTCGAAGCGCGCGCTGAACGCCGGGCGGACCTTGAAGTCGAGTCGCCGCGCCCGGAGCGTCGCGAGGCCGTCGGCGGTGCGGATCCCCGCGCTCCAGACGATCGCGACGCGGCCGCCCGCGGGGAGCGCGCGGCGGCACCGCGCGGCGACGACGACCAATCGCGGCTGCGGCGTCTCGTCCGATTCGGCGTCGGGCTTGGTCACTCCGGCAGCGAGCAGGAAGCGCCGCAGCCGATAGTCCGGCTGCGCCGCGGTGATTGTCGCGCGGGTCGAATCGGGCAGGATGTCAAGCGGGACCGCTTCGCCGACGCCGTCGATGATGCACGCCGCCCCGGCCGTCACTGAAGCTGCCGTCGGCGCGGCATTGAGCGCGAGGAGGAAGACCTGGTCCTCCTCGACCCGCTCGGACCCGTCGTCGGGCAGCGCGGCGCGGATGTTCGGGCCGCCAGTATCGAAGACGAAGCGTTTTTGCCCGGCCAGGACCGCGCCGCGGGCGTCCTTGATCCCGGGTCTTAAATCATACGAGCAGTGTCGCCCTCCGGCGAGCGGAGCGGGCAGATCGATCGCGTAGCTTTGCGCGTCGACCCAGCGCCCGCTCGCGCCTTCGCTGCAGGTGCCGCTAACCGGCGCGGGCAGGCGTGGATCGCCGAACGCGACCATCGGCGTGGCGAAACGCAACTTGATCTGTTCGACGCGCTCAACCGATCCCAGCGGGGCAAAGGCCGCGACTCCCGGCGGCGAATCGCCGCCGGCGCGCCCGGTCCCAAGCGCCACGACCACCGCACAAACCGCCGCGTGCCACCTGCAAACCATTGCCCGAGAATGGCCGAGCCGCCGCCCGGCGGCAACCCCGCACGCGCTATTTGGTCGCAATGAGCCCGACCACGCGAGGTTCACATAGAGATGCTATTGCCGCCAATATAACGAAGGGTTTACCAGTTTAATTAACTTGGCATAAATTTTGGTGGGAGTGGAGATATGACCGACTACCGCTTCTTCAAATTGAATGTCGGCGGCGTCGTCGATACCGCCGAAGTGCTGCGCTTGCCCAACGACGAGGCGGCAGTGACGCATGCGCACGGGATCGCCAACGGTTTTGCCGTCGAAGTCTGGTCCGGTCAGCGCAAGCTCGCGCTCGTGCCGCCCGCGCCGCGTTCTAGGTACGGGGTCGCGCCTCTGCGATAGTCGGCAGTGATGGACTGCAGATTTCGCGAAACACCCGCCGGGACGGTCGCAACGATCGAGTCGTTCACAGCGGGGAGCGCGGCGCCGCTCGTCCACTTCGCTCACGCCACCGGCATGTGCGCGGCGCTGTATGTGCCGTTGCTCGAGCGGCTCGCCCCCCACGTCAATGTCGTCGCGAGCGACGCTCGCGGGCATGGCGCGACGCGGTTGGCGGCCGATCCGGCGGCGATGACGAGCTGGACAACCTATGCCGACGATCTCGGCGCGATGCTCGACGTGCTGCCACCGCCGCCGAAGCCGAAGTACGAGCCGTTGACCTCGCTCTTGAGCGACGACGCCGAGGCGAGCGCGAAGGCCCCGAGGTTGTACTGGTAGACGAAGTGCGTCGCGGTGCCGCACGCAGCGTTCTTCGCCAGGTCGCCGCGCGTGATCTTGTCGCGCGTCGCGGTGCGCGTGCCGGACACGTAGTACTCCATGTGGAGCTTCTCGCCGCCCGCCACCTTGCCCGAGAGCGATACCGCGCCGAGCGGCAACTTGGCGTAGAGCTCGCCCTCGTCGTGGATGTCGATCGTCTCGACGCCGCCGCTGGTCCACTCGATGGCCTT
>JBBSFF010000066.1:0-9160 GCA_038238995.1 Sphingomonadales bacterium | reverse complement strand
GATCGCCCTCCCGCTCACCACCACCGCCACTGCCACGGTGCGCGCGCACCCCAAAGCGATCGCCGCGTGGCTGTTCGCGGTCGCCGCCCTTGTCTTCGCGATGGTCGTCGTCGGGGGGATTACCCGGCTGACCGAATCGGGGTTGTCGATCGTCAAGTGGAACCCGATCGGCGGAGTTATTCCGCCGCTGAGCGCCGCTGACTGGGCAACCGAGTACGCGGCTTACCGGACGAGTCCGCAGGGTGTGCTCGTAAACGCCGACATGGGCGTGGCAGCGTTCAAAGCCATTTTCTTTTGGGAGTATGTCCACCGCGTCATCGCTCGTGGGTTCGTCATTGCGCTTGTCGTCCCGATGGCGTGTTTCGCGTTGCGGCGGGCGATCCCAGCGGGTTACGGTCGCCGGATGTTGCTCATCCTCGGACTCGGCGCGCTCGAGCCTGTTGTTGGCTGGTGGATGGTTGCAAGCGGTCTCGATAAGATCCCCGCCGTTGCGCCCGAACGACTTGCGACGCACCTGTCGATCGCCCTCACAATTCTGTCGGTTAGCTTGTGGACCGCGCTCGATATGCTGAGGTTGACGCAACTGGCTGAGGGCGAGCCGACGGCGCGACCGACTCGCTGGACTATCCCTTTTCTCGCCCTCCTCGCCACGCAGATCGTCTGGGGGGCGTTCACCGCCGGGCTGCGCGCGGGCCACGCGTCGGACACATGGCCGCTGATGTTCGGGCGATGGGTCCCCGACCTCGGCAGCATCGTCGACGATCCGGTGTCGGTCCAGTTCGTCCACCGCACCCTCGCCTACGCCGTCGCGTTCGCGGCGTTGTCGGTCGCGTACGTCACGTTCCGTGCCGGCGCGGGCCGACGGGCGGTAGCGATGGCCGCGCTGGTCGTTGTCCAGGTCACGCTCGGCATCCTGACGATCGTCAACGGCGTGCCGATTGACCTCGCCGTCGCGCATCAGGCGGTCGCGGCGCTGCTCCTCGCAAGCACGGTCTGGACCGCGCACTGGTCGGTGCAGGGGGCCGGACGATGACCGCGAAGAACGTCCTCGGCACCGCGCTACACACCTGCTCGACCGATCCGCTGACCGGGTGGAAGCGCGACGGCTGCTGCGACACCGACGCCGCCGACCGCGGCTTGCACGTCGTGTGCGCGGTCGTGACCAACGATTTCCTGTCGTTCTCGAAGGACGCCGGCAACGATCTGTCGACGCCGCGTCCCGAATATAACTTCCCCGGCCTCCACGACGGCGACCGCTGGTGCCTGTGCGCAGGCCGGTGGGAGGAGGCGCGGCGCGCCGGTTTCGCGCCGGGCGTCGTGCTCGAGGCGACCCACGAACGCGCGCTCGAAGTCATCGCGCTCGGCCACCTGCAGGCGCACGCCGAAGCTACGGTGACCTGATACCACCGGCCAAACGCGCCAATTTCCTTGCATTGCGCACGGCGTTCGACGATAGACCGCCGCACCCCAATTATCGGACACCCCCATGCTCTCCCGGATGACCGCCTCGGCGAAGCCCGCCGAAGTGACCAAGAAATGGCTGCTGATCGACGCCGACGGCCTCGTCGTCGGCCGCCTCGCGTCGCTGATCGCCAACCGCCTGCGCGGCAAGCACAAGGCGAGCTTCACGCCGCACGTCGATTGCGGCGACAACATCATCGTCATCAACGCCGAGAAGGTCCGCTTCACCGGCAACAAGGCGAAGAAGAAGATCTACTACCGCCACACCGGCTACATCGGCGGCATCAAGGAGATCACCGCCGACAAGATTCTCGACGGCCGCTTCCCCGAGCGCGTCCTCGAAAAGGCCGTCGAGCGGATGGTCCCGCGCGGCCCGCTCGGGCGCCAGCAGATGCGTAACCTGCGCATCTTCAAGGGTTCCGATCACCCCCACATCGCGCAGTCGCCCGAAGTCCTCGATATCGCGGGCATGAACCTCAAGAACACGATCGGGCGCACGGGTTCGACCCTCGCTGCCTCGACCGTCAGCACCACGGGTGAAGCATGATCGACGACAACCGCCAGTCGCTCGCCGATTTGGGCAATCTGCAGGTCCATGACGGCGCGACCGCCGCCGCCGCTTCGCACAACGACGGCGTCTCCGCCGCCCCGTTGCGCGAGCAGATCATCGACGCGCAGGGCCGCGCCTATGCCACCGGCAAGCGCAAGAACGCGATCGCGCGCGTCTGGATCAAGCCGGGTTCGGGCAAGATCGTCGTCAACGGCCGCGACCAGACCGAGTATTTCGCGCGGCCGACGCTGCGCCTCGTCATCAACCAGCCGTTCGACGTCGCCGAGCGCCGCGACCAGTACGACGTCACCTGCACCGTCAAGGGCGGCGGCCTGTCGGGGCAGGCGGGCGCGGTCAAGCACGGCATTTCGCAGGCGCTGACGCGGTTCGAACCCGCCTTGCGCACAGTCGTCAAGCACGCCGGCTTCCTGACGCGCGATCCACGAGTGGTCGAGCGGAAGAAGTACGGCAAGGCGAAGGCGCGCAAGAGCTTCCAGTTCAGCAAGCGTTGATGCGCTGAGCGCTGCCGCGGCGACGATTAGGGGCACGAACGCTCGTCGCGTTCGTGCCCCTAATCGCGACTCGCGGCGAGCCGGACGGCGGGGCGGCGGGGCAACTCCGCCGAACCCGTCCGACGTCACGGCGCGGCTTCGCCGCGACGCCCTTTCCCACGCCGGTTGACTGCGTTATTCTCCTGCGCGACCGCAGGGAGACCCTAAAATGCAGATTGTTACTTTTGAAAATGCACTTTCGACTCTCAGCACCATCATTTTCCTCGCGCTTTTGATATCATACGGTCGCGGAAATTTATCGTTCATCAGCGCGAATATGATGCTTGTCAGCGGGTTCAGTCTAGAATTGCTTGGAAAGCTAAGCGGCTCTGCAACGACGTCGCACCTTCGGTTCATGCTGGTCGGGACCGCGTTCATGCTGGTCGGGCTTGCGTTCCAAGGGTGGAAATTAATCAATGGCCAGCCAAATCGGGATTAACGGCAAAAACCCTTACCGGCGGCTGCCTCTGCGGCCAGGTCGCCGCGTGATCCTCCCCGCTGGCGGGGTGGGGGACCGCGTCGCCCTTGCGGCGTGGTGGAGGGGCGGTCGAGCCAACTCGAATTTTTTGCCCGCTCGACCGCTCCTCCGTCGCGCAAGGACGCGCCACCTCCCCGCGGGCGGGGAGGATCACCATTGTGAAAGTCCGCTAGGGGGTGGACACCAGCCACACGATCTACGCCGGTTCGCTCGACGATCCGACCGGCTTCCACCCCGCGATCGCGATCTTCGCGGCAGGCCGTCCAGATTGGGCGGGGTTGCCCGACGGGCTGACGGCGTTCGCGGGCATGCCCGCGTAACCCGCGCCCATGCCGTGACGAACTCCCCCTTGGCGCGGCCCGTCGCCCGCGCGCATAGGGGTTCGATGATCCGCTTTCTCAGCCTTCTCCTCCTCGCGCTGCTTCCCGTCGCGGCGAGCGCGAACAACGTCGCCGTCGAGTTGCTCGCCGAGAGCGCGGCGCCCGCGTCGGCCAAGCCGCTGACGCTCGCGATCGTCCTGACGCCGAAGCCCGGCTGGCACACCTATTGGTCGAACCCCGGCGAGGCGGGCTTCGCGCCCAAGGCGACGTGGACCGGGGCGACGGCCGGGCCGCTGCGCTTCCCGGTGCCGCAAACGCTGCTCGTGTCGGGGCTGATGAACTACGTCTACGAGGCCCCGGCAGCGCTGCTAGTCGACGTCACCGGCGCGACCGGGCCGGTGTCGGTCAGGCTCAACTACCTCGTCTGCACGACCGAGATCTGCGTCCCCGAGAGCGCGGACGCGACCGTCGCGCTCCATCCCGGCGACGGCGCGCCCGGTCCCGCCGTCGCCGCGCGCTTCGCCGCCGCCCGCGCCGCGCTGCCGGTGGCCCTCGCGGGGGCGCGCTACGCGATCGACAAGGGCCGCTTCGCACTCGGCGTGCCGGTCGCCGACCCCGCCGCCGTCACCGCCGCGTACTTCTTCCCTGCCGCCGACGGCACGGTCGATTACGTCACCCCGCAGGTCGTCAGCGTCGCCGGATCGATGCTCCGGATCGAGACCAAGGCCGACCCCAAGGCGCACGGCGACGTCGACGGCGTCCTCCGCATCGAGCGCGCAGGCACCGTCGAGGGGTACGCGCTCACTGCGCGCCCCGGCACAGTTCCGGCGGGCGGCATGATCGGCGCGTCGAGCGATGGCGACGGCCGCTCGACGGCGACGATCTTCGCAACCGCGCTCCTCCTCGCGGTCGCCGGGGGGGTCATCCTCAACATCATGCCATGCGTCTTCCCGATCCTGAGCTTGAAGGCGCTGAGCCTCGCCAAGGGCGGGTCCTCGCCCGCCGACGCGCGCCGCGACGCGCTCGCCTATGCCGCCGGGGTGATCGCGGTCTGCACCGCGCTCGGCGGGCTGATCCTCGGGCTGCGCGCGGCGGGAACGCAGGTCGGCTGGGCGTTCCAGCTGCAGGACCCGCGCGTCATCGCCGGGCTGCTGCTGCTGACGACGGCGATCGCGCTCAACCTCGCCGGGCTGTTCGAGCTCGGGAACTTCGGCGGCGGGCAGAGCCTCGCGTCGAAGCCCGGGGCGGCGGGGAGCTTCTGGACCGGCGCGCTCGCCGCGTTCGTCGCGACGCCGTGCACGGGGCCGTTCATGGCGGGTGCGCTCGGCGCGGCGCTGGTGCTGCCGCCGGTCGCCGGGCTGCTGGTGTTCGCGGGACTTGGGTTCGGGCTGGCGTTGCCGTTCATCGCGATCGGCTTCGTCCCCGCGCTTCGTCGTCGCCTGCCCAAGCCCGGCGCGTGGATGGCGACCTTCCGCTCGATCCTGAGCGTCCCGATGTTCCTGACCGCGCTCGCGCTGGCGTGGGTGCTCGGGCGGCAGGCGGGGGTCGGCGGCATGACGCTCGGCATCGGCGGCGCGGTGCTGACGGGGCTCGCCTTGTGGTGGTACGGCAGCCGCCAGCGGGCGTTCACGAGCGGCTGGCCGCCATTGCTCGCCGCGGGCATCGCCGCCGTCGCCGCGGTCGCGCTCGTCGTCCCCGAAACCTCGACCGCGACGACGGTCGACGCCCCCGCCGGGCTTGCGGCGGCGAAGTTCAGCGAACCCGCGCTTGCCGGGCTGACCGCCGCGCACACCCCGGCGTTCGTCTACTTCACGGCCGACTGGTGCCTGACGTGCAAGGTCAACGAGCGCGGCGCGATCGCCTCGCCCGACGTCGCGGCGGCGTTCAAGCGCGGCGGCGTCAGGACGCTCGTCGGTGACTGGACCAACGGCGACCCGGTGCTCGGCAAGTTCATCGAGGCGCACAACCGCGCGGGCGTGCCGCTGTATTTGTTCTACCACGCCGACGGACGCGTCGAGACGCTGCCGCAGGTTCTCACCGTCGCAACGTTGACCGCGCTCGCCACCTAGCGGGCGGGGCGCGCATTTCGGCACCGTCGCGGACGAATTATCGCCCTTGAAGATCGCCGCCCCGCCCGCCAGAACGACCCTGGGCCAGAGGCGGGGGACGATGCGCGGGAAGCTTCTGATCATGCTGCTGCTCGCCACGGTTTCGGGGACGGCGCAGGCGGCTGCCCCCTCCGCTGCGGCGCGGACCGCCGCCTTCCTCGACCGCATCGCCGACAGCCCGCCGCAGTTGCGGATGTTTCTCCAGGCAATGCCCAAAGGTGGCGACCTGCACAACCACAACGGCGGCTCGATCTACGTCGAGGACTATCTGCGCCTCGCCGCGAAGGACGGGCTATGCCTCGCGACCGACAGCTACCGCATCGTCGAGCCGCCGTGCACCGCGCCGAACCGGGTGCCGGTGGCGACGCTCGACGCCGACTATCCGCGCTATAGCCGGGCGATCGACGCGCTGTCGACGCGCGGGTTCGAGGCCGGGGTCGGCGATCCCGCGGTGTCGGGGTACGACCGCTTCTTCGCGACGTTCGACGCCTTTTCGGCGGCGGCGCGTAACCACGGCGGGGTCGAGCTTGCCCTGACGCGCGCGCAGGCGGCGGCCGACCGGGTGGCGTACGTCGAACTCGGCACCGGCTCGCGGGTGTCGGCGCGCGTCGCGGCGGCGGTCGGCGACGCCGATCCGACCGACTTCGCGGCGATGGCGGCGCGGCTCGCCCCCATCCTCCCCGCCGCGGTCGCCGAAGTTCGCACCGAGTTCGACCGCATCGAGGGCGAGGCGGCGGCGATCGACGGCTGCGGCGGCCCCGCGCCGAAGCCTGCATGCGGGGTCGCGGTCCGCTACCTCTACACCGCGTTCCGGACCGCGCCGCCGGCCCCGGTGTTCGCGCAACTCGCGCTCGGTTTCGCGCTCGCCGAGGCCGATCCGCGCTTCGTCGGCGTCAACATTGCCGCCCCCGAACACGACCCCGTCGCGATCCGCGACTACCGCCTGCACATGCGGATGATCGCGTGGCTCAAGGCGCGCTCGCCGCGGGTCAACCTGTCGCTCCACGCGGGCGAGCTGACGCTTGGGCTGGTGCCGCCGCGCGACCTCGCCTTCCACATCCACGACGCGGTCGTCGTCGCCGGGGCGCGCCGGATCGGCCACGGCATCGACATCGCCTACGAGACCGACGCCCCGGCGCTGCTGGCGCGGATGGCGCGCGAGGGGATCGCGGTCGAGATCAACCTGACGAGCAACGCTGTCATCCTCGGCGTCAAGGGTCGCGACCACCCGCTGGCGCTGTACCGCGATGCCGGGGTACCGTTCGTCCTGTCGACCGATGACGAGGGCGTCTCGCGGTCCGACATGACCAACGAATATGTCCGCGCCGTCACCGAGCAACACTTGCGCTACGCCGACCTCAAGGCGAGCGCGCGCAACGGGCTGCATTATGCGTTCCTGCCCGGCGCGAGCCTGTGGCGCGACCGGCCCGGGGCGGCGCGGGTCGCGGCGTGCGCGGTCGTCACATCGCCGGGGTGCGCGGCGTTCGTCGCGGCGAGCCCGAAGGCGACGGCTCAGGCGCAGCTCGAACGCGACCTCGCGGCGTTCGAGGCGGTCGCCCGGTAGCCTCGAAATGAGCCTCGACTGATCCGCCTCACTGCCGGTCGGAGGAGCGGAAGGTGACACAAATTCACGAAACGACCAGGTTTTGCGCGATTGCGGTCCCCCCGAAATCAATTACGCTCGAGGGATCACGACGTTATCGCAGGGAGACCGGAAATGAAGGTGATCGCACTGGTGCTGGCGGCCGCGTCGTCGGCCATGCTGATCATGTTCGGGGCGTACGCATTCGCGCCTTGGCCGGGGAATTTTCTCGGTGGCGCCGAGATTCTCGCCGTTCCGCTTTGGCTGCTCTGTCTCCTGCTCGGCGGCGGGCTCGCTGCCGACACGATCGTCCGGATCCGCCACCTGCGTCGGTCGATCGAGGCTCCCGCGCGCCTTTCGCGGTGACGATCCAACAATGAGAAAGAGCGTATCGCGCGCCTACGCCCGGTCAGGCACCACGAGGTTGAGCACGACGGCGATCACCGCCGCTGGCAGGACGCCCGAGGTCAGCAGGATGCGGAGTGTCTCGGGCAGGTGCGCGACGGTGGCCGGCTCGAGCTCGAGCCCGATGCCGACCGACAGTGCGACGCCGAAAATCAGCATGTTGCGCTGGCTCCACACGACCCCCGACAGGATCGTCAGCGCCGCCGAGGCAACCATGCCGAACATGACGATGACCCCGCCGCCGAGCACCTCGATCGGCACGGTGGTGATCAGCGCGCCGATCTTGGGCAGCAGGCCGCAGAGGATGAGGAACACGGCGCCGATCGTCACGACGTGGCGGCTCATCACCCCGGTGATCGCGATCAGCCCAACGTTCTGGCTGAACGACGTGTTCGGCATTGCCCCGAATACCGCGCCGATCGCGGTGCCGACCCCGTCGGCGCACGTCGCGCCGATCAGCTCGCGGTCGGTCGCGGCGCGTCCGGCGGTTCCGTCGCAGATCGCCGACACCGCGCCGATCGATTCGATCGCCGAGATGAACCCCATCAGGACGAAGCCGACGATCGCCGGGACCGACACCGCGACGCCGAAGTGGAACGGCACCGGCACCATGACCCAGCCCGCCGCGGCGACCGGAGCGAGCGACACCCGCCCCATCGCCGCCGCGAGCGCATAACCCGCTGCGAGACCGACCAGCACGGCGGCGGTCGACCACACCCCGCGCGCGTAAAAGCTCAAGGATAGCGTCACCGCGACGACGACGCCCGCGAGCAGCCAGCTCGCCCCCGCGCCGTACGCCGCCGTCCCCTGCGCGGCGACGCCCCCGGCGGCGTATTGCACGCCGATCCGCATCAGCGACACGCCGATCATCAGCACGACGAGTCCGGTGACCAGCGGCGGCAACGCAAAGCGGATGCGCCCGACGAAGAAGCTGAGGCCGGTGTGGAATAGCCCGCCGAACAGCGCCGCCGTCGTCAGCGCGCCGATCGCAGCAGGCCCCTGCCCGGCGACGATCGGGATCATCACCGGCAGGAAGGCGAAGCTCGTCCCCTGCACCAGCGGCAACCGCGCGCCGACCGGGCCGACGCCGACCGTCTGGAGCAGCGTGGCGACCCCGGCGAACAGCATCGCCATCTGGATCAGATAGACCATCGCGCTCGGGTCCTTCGAGCCGAAGCCGAACCCCGCCGCCCCGGCGACGATGATCGCGGGGGTGATGTTGCTGACGAACATCGCGAGGATATGCTGGATGCCGAGCGGGACCGCGACCGCGAAGCCGGGGAAATAGTTGGGGTCGCGGCGCTGCTCGGGGGTCATCGCGGGGTCCTTCGGGCGAGCGGGCGCGGCATCACAGGCTCTGCAGCCGGGCGAGCGAGCGGCGCGCGGCGCGCAGGATTCCGCTCCGGTCGGCGCAGAGCGCGCCGTCGCGGACGACCGCACGGCCTTCGACGAAGACGTCGCGCGCGCCGGGCGGCGGGCTGAGGATCAGCCCGGCGACCTGGTCCCACGCACCGAGCGAATGGACGTCGCTCATGTCCCACACCGCGAGGTCGGCGCGTTTACCTGGTTCGAGCGAGCCGCAGTCGTCGCGGCCGAGCACGTCGGCGCCGCCGCGCGTCGCCAACCGCAGCGCCGCCCGCGGGTCGAACGCGGGCGCGCCGCCGACCGCGCGCTGGAGCAGCAGCGCCTGCCGCGCTTCGCCGAG
>JBBSFF010000065.1:0-9220 GCA_038238995.1 Sphingomonadales bacterium | reverse complement strand
TCCCGCGACCACTGGTTTTCGTGGCAATTTTCGCGTCCTGGGCCATGCGGCAACTCCCTCACACCCCTCGCATCTACGCGCGCCATGGTGCCTTCGCAAGGGCGAGCCGCCGCAACGGCAGATCGCCCAGCGCTCACCGCAGCAGAGGCAGCGGCCATGCCGGAGCTCGGGCGTGCCAACCTGTCGAAGCCGATCGTCTCCGCCAAGCTGCGCCGTCCCATGATCTTCGTGCCGCCTTCCATGCCCGCCGCCAACCTGCTGATCCGCATGCAGTCGACGCACATCCACATGGCGCTGGTGGTGGACGAGTACGGCGGCACCGACGGCCTGGTCACCATCGAGGACCTGGTCGAGCAGATCGTCGGCGACATCGAGGACGAGCACGACGAGGACGGCGCGAAACTGCTCCAGGCGATCGGCGACGACCTGTACGAGGCCGACGCGCGGCTCGAGCTGTCCGAACTCGAGGAGACAACCGGCCATGTCTTCGCCGCCGACGAGATCGGCGGCGAGGTCGATACGCTCGGCGGCATGGTGTTCATGCTCGCCGGGCGCGTGCCGGCGGTGGGCGAGATGGTCGACCACCCGTCGGGCTGGCGCTTCGAGGTGATCGACGGCGACCCGCGGATGGTCCGGCGGCTGCGACTGTATCCGCCGGTCGCGGCGGCGTAGCGCCGGGCAGCCACGCCTCAGGGTTTCGCCGGCGCCGGGACCGCATCGAGTCGCGCCGCCTCGAGCGAGATCGCGCCGGGCGGGACCGGCAGCGCGTCCCACGGCAGATCCTTGTGCTGCGTGTACGCCCAGCGTTCGAGCCAGTCGTCGCCGTTCGGCCCGGCATAGGCGTCGGGTAGCGCGTACGCCGGATCGGCCATCGCCGTGTCGAGCGAAACCGGGTGCAGATGTTCTTGACGCAGGATCGTCGCCAACGCGCCGATGCTGTCGGCGTTAAGGCGACTGGCGTGGAGCAAAAGGATGTACGGCGGCTCGCGGTCGAGTAGCGCACGTGCCGCCGATCGGTACCACGGGATGATCCGGCGCGAGAAGGCGACATACTCGCGCCGCACTTCGCGAGCCGCGCGCCGGTCGTGGCGTCCGATCTCCTCGTCGTAGACCATCGCGAAGATGTCGTCGGCATTCTCCATCGTCACCGGCGCGACGCGGTACCCGTCGCTTGCCAGCCACGCGGCGAAGCGGTCGCGAATCGCCAGCGTCGGCCCGGTTTCAAGGAACGGGAAGCGGAACCAGCGCGGCGTCTTGCCGTGCGCGGCGTCGAGCGCCTTGGTCACCGCGTCACCTTTGGCGGCGTCGGCGATATAGTCGTCGACCGGCAGCGTGTTGAGCGACGGATGCGAAAACGTGTGATTGCCGAGGTCCATCCCCGCGTCGAGCCAGCGCGCGAGCAGCGCGGTCCGCCCGGCGGGATCGTCGACCAGCTGGCTTTCGTTGACGAAGCCGATCGCGGGGATGCGCCGCGCGTGCAGGCCGCCGAGCAGCTTGCGGGTGATCGCGACCCCGTCGGCGACCGGCTTGGTCCTGCCGAAGATCGGCAGGTCGTCGAACGTCAGCGCGACGGTACCCGCCCGGCCCGGGGCCGCGACGAGCAGGATCAGCGCGATAAAGACGCGTTTTGACATTCATTCACTCGCATCGGGAGCCCCAATGCTTTCTTCGCGCAGATTGCCGGGTCGGCCAAGCACGCTTTGACCTTCGCCCGCGCGAGCCGATAAGGGTCGTCGGGTCGCGTCACAGGGAGCCGCTCGATGTCTGAAGTCCTGACGGTCACGCTCAACGGCGCAGTCGCGACCGTCACGCTCAACCGCCCGACGGCGATGAACGCGCTGTCGAAGGCGATGCGCGCCGATCTCGCCCGGGCGATGGCGGCGCTCGACGCGGACGACGCGGTGCGCGTCGTGATCCTCACCGGCGCGGGCGAGCGCGCCTTCACCGCCGGGCTTGACCTCAAGGAACTGGGGAGCGACGCCAGCGCGATGGCCGACGCGACGGGGACCGAGGCGCGCGCCAACCCGGTAAAGGCGGTCGAGCAGTGCCGCAAGCCGGTGATCGGCGCGATCAACGGCGTCGCCATCACCGGCGGCTTCGAACTCGCGCTCGCGTGCGACGTGCTGATCGCCGCCGATACCGCGCGCTTCGCCGACACCCATGCCCGCGTCGGCATCATGCCCGGCTGGGGCCTGTCGCAGAAACTGTCGCGGCTGATCGGCATCCACCGCGCGAAGGAACTGTCGCTGTCGGGCAATTTCCTCGACGCCGCGACCGCCGAGCGATGGGGGCTGGTCAATCGCGTCGTTCCCGCCGCCGAGCTCATGACCGCCGCGCGCGCGCTCGCCGCCGACATGGCGCAGGTCGAGCCCGGTTTCGCTGCCGCCTACAAGCAGCTGATCGACGACGGCTTCGCTGCGACCTTCAGCGAGGGAGTCGCGATCGAACACGCGCGCAGCACCGCCGCCAATGCCGCCGTCACCCCCGACACGATCGCCACCAACCGCGTCGCCGTGCAGGCGCGCGGCCGCCAGCAGTAGGAGAATATCCGATGATCGACCTGTATTTCTGGCCGACCCCGAACGGGCACAAGATCACGCTGATGCTCGAGGAAACCGGGCTGCCGTACACGATCCACCCGGTCAACATCTCGAAGGGCGAGCAGTTCGCCCCCGACTTTCTCACGATCAGCCCGAACAATCGGATGCCGGCGATCGTCGACCACGATCCCGGCGACGGCGAGCCCCTCGGCATCTTCGAGTCGGGCGCGATCCTCCTCTACCTCGCGAAAAAGGCGAAGCGCTTTGCCGGCGATACGCTGCGCGAGCGCGTCGCGGTCAAGGAATGGCTGTTCTGGCAGGTCGGCGGACTCGGCCCGATGGTCGGACAGATGGGCCACTTCGTCCGCTTCGCGCCCGAGCAGGTGCCGTACGCGATCAAGCGCTACACCGACGAGACGCAGCGCCTTCTCGGCGTTCTCGATCGGCGGCTGGCAGGCAACGCCTTTACCGGCGGTGAAGCGTATTCGGTCGCCGACATGGCGAGCTATCCCTGGGTCCGCGCGCTAAAGGCGGCGGGCGCGATGGCCGGCCACGCGCATGTTGCGCGCTGGGCCGACGCGATCGCCGCGCGTCCCGCGACCGCGACCGCTTATGCCAAGGGCGAAGCCGTCAACCCGCCGCCCGCCACCGCGCCAAGCCCGTAGATGGCCCGCCATGAACCGCGGCGGCTCGACGTGGCCGCCTATCCGTGGAGCGTCGGCCTCGAAACGCGCTTCGGCGATATGGACGTCAACTTCCATCTCAACAACGTCGCGGTCGCCGGGCTGTACGAGGAGGCGCGAGTTCGCTTCAACTGGCACCTGCGCGACGGTTTCGCGATCGGCCGTCCGCGCTTTCTCGTCGCCCGCATCGAGATCGACTATCTCGGCGAGGGAAAATATCGCGTGCCGACGGCGATGGGCGTCGCGGTCGGGTCGACGGGCACGTCGAGCTGGCGGGTGGCGATGGGGTTGTTCCAGGCGGGCGCGTGCATCGGGCTGTGTGATACCGTGATGGTCCACCGCGGCGCCTCGGAAACGGGGGCCGGCCCCGCGCCGATCCCCGATGCGCTGCGGGCCGCGCTTGGCGAATTCGCGCTTCGTCCTTAAATACGCTGCGCCGATCCACCGGAGTGATTTGATGACCGATACGCTCGAGACCCTGACGCTGACCCTCGACGGCGGCGACGTCACGATCAAGCTGCGCAGCGACCTCGCCCCCGGGCACACTGCGCGGATCGCCGAGCTGGCGAACGAGGGTTTCTACGACGGCGTCGTGTTCCACCGCGTCATCCCCGGCTTCATGGCGCAGGGCGGCGACCCGAGCGGCACCGGCAGCGGCGGATCGAAGAAGTCCGACCTGAAGGCCGAATTCTCGAAGGAGCCGCACAAGCGCGGCACGTGCTCGATGGCGCGGACGAGCAGCCCGAATTCGGCGAACAGCCAGTTCTTCATCTGCTTCGGCGATTCGCCGTTCCTCGACAACCAGTACACCGTCTGGGGCGAGGTCACCGGCGGCATGGAGCACATCGACGCGCTGCCCAAGGGCGAACCGCCACGGTCGCCGGGGAAGATTTTGAAAGCGCGGGCGGCCTAACGATCCTCGCGATGATGGAAGATGCGCAGGACGCGGATCAAGTCGGCGCGGACATCGTAGCGCAACTCGTAATTGCCGATCACAAGGCGGCGGACCTCTTCGTCGCCTAGGTTTTCGACACGTTCGCCCATCCGCGGAAAATCGAGCAGGCGGTCAGGAGCGATCTGTAGTGTCTTGCGTAGCTTCTGGGCAGCGTCAGGTGCGACCGGAGCGAGGAAATCACCGACGCGGTCGAGATCAACAAGGGCGTCAGGTGTCCATTTGATCCTCACGGACGCGGACGCGCCAATGGACGATCCGTTCCGAGGCTATCGACCCACGCTACCACCGCCTCATGGCTGACAAGCTGACCCGCGTCTGCTTGGGCGATAGCTTCGCGCGTGAGGCGATCGCGCTCCTTCTCTGTCCGAGGTCCGAAGTGGACCTCGAGCAGTCGCTCGACGATCACCTCCTGCGACGTTCCCGCATCGGCGGCGAGGGCGTCGATGCGGTCGATCAGGTCGGCTGGCAATTCGGCGGACAGGGTCTTGGTCATCGCGAATCCTCACTATGACCCGATGATACCCCGCCGCCAAACTGCCGGCAATCAGCGCGGGCCGCGCGAGCGGACCGGGTTGACCACGACGCGCGGGTCACGTGCCGGGCGCCCGCCACCACCGCCGCCGCCATAGCCACCGCCCCCGGCACCACGGCCGCCACCGCCACCACCACCGCCACGGCGACCATTGTTGCCGTGCGGGCGCGCCGCCATGCTGCGCGGATCAACGTCGCGGGGAACGTGCGGCGCGGCCTTTTCGACCGCCGCCGTCTTCGCGACCTGCGACCGGAAATCCTCGGGCAGCGGCAAGATGTCGACCTTCATCCGGGTCAACTTCTCGATGTCGCGGAGGAACGGCCGTTCGTCGTCGGCGCAGAACGCGATCGCGCTGCCCCCGGCCCCCGCGCGCGCCGTCCGCCCGATGCGGTGGACGTAGCTCTCCGGTACGTTCGGCAGTTCGTAGTTGATGACGTGGCTGACCGCGTCGATATCGATGCCGCGCGCGGCGATGTCGGTCGCGACGAGGACCTTGACCTGCCCCTTCTTGAACATCTCGAGCGCGCGCTCGCGCTGGCCTTGCGACTTGTTGCCGTGGATCGCGGCCGCCTCGATCCCGGCATTCCCGAGCTGGCGGACGATCCGATCGGCCCCGTGCTTGGTCCGGCTGAAGACGAGCGCGCGGTCGACGCCGTCCTGGCGCAGCACCATCTGCAACAGCGCGGGCTTCTCACCCTGGTTGACGAAGGTGACCGCCTGGCTGACGCGCTCGGCGGTCGTCGCGGCGGGCTTGACCGACACCTTGACCGGATCCGTCAGGTAGCGCGCGGCGAGGTCCTCGATCGCCTTGGGCATGGTGGCGGAAAAGAACAGCGTCTGACGTGACTTCGGCAGCAGCGTGACGATCCGCTTGAGCGCGTGGATGAACCCGAGGTCGAGCATCTGGTCGGCCTCGTCGAGGATCAGCACCTCGACCCGGCGCAGGTCGATCGCGCCGCGGTCGATCAGGTCAATCAGTCGGCCCGGAGTCGCGACGAGGACGTCGACGCCGTGCGCCATGATCCGCTCCTGCCGGTTGATCGGCACGCCGCCGAACACGGTGGTAACCGACAGCCGCATGAACTTGCCGTACTGGGTAAAGCTTTCGGCGATCTGCGACGCAAGTTCGCGCGTCGGCGAGAGGACGAGCGTGCGGACGCCGCCACGGGTCAGTGCCTTGGGGGCCTTGGCGAGCTTGTCGATCGTCGGGAGCGCGAAGGCGGCGGTCTTGCCGGTGCCGGTCTGAGCGATGCCGCACAGGTCGCGGCCGGCCATGACGATGGGGATCGCTTGGCTTTGGATCGGCGTCGGCTCGGTATAGCCCTTGGCCTCGAGCGCGCGGCAGATCGGTTCGGCGAGGCCGAAGTCGGAGAAATAAGTCATATGTTTAGCTTTCGTGGGTGGAAGAACCGCACGAATCGTTCACCGCAAATTCGGCAAACGAGCGTGTGGCTCGTTCGACGACCCGCGTGATATGGGTAGCCTTGGTTGGCTGCGCCTGAGGTCGGGGCCTGCGCCGGACGAACCGGCTGATCACGCACCCCGCCGAACGGACGTGTCCGTTGACGCAGCGGTCATATGCGTGGTGCGGTGCAGCAAGTCAAGAGCGCGGCCAGGCGGTAGCGGAAGCCGATAATTGCCGGTGCGGCCTTGTGCGCGGAGTGGTGCGGACGGCTGTGCGGGCGTAGAATGCCACGCGTGGGCGTTGAGTTCATCGATACGGTGTTTAAGCGCTTCCGCACCGGCTTCCTTGGCAAGGCGAGCCCGGTCCACTTCTTCTGGGGCAGCTTCGATCTCGCGGCGACGCGCTTCTCGGGCCGCCGCGCGCCGCTGCATCCCGGCGGCCCCGGCCTGCCGCTCGCGGTCGCGCAGGAGGCGTACAGCCACGAGGAGTCGAGCGCGGGGTTCTGGCCCGGCAGCGACGCCTACCCGCACGCGGTGTTCTATTCCTACGCCTATCCGGCACCGGCGGGCTTTGCCGACGCGCCGATCGATCCGCCCGCCGCTGCGTTCGACTCGGGCCTCGGCGAGTTCATCCTGCGCTACGATGCGGTCCGCGCCGCCGCCGACCCCGACGCGGCGATCATGGCGTTCCTGCAATCGACCTACGCCGCCGCCGCCGACCTCGGTGGGTGGGACCGCGCGAGCCTCGACTGCGGCATCGGCGTGCCCGGCGTGGCGCGCCCTGTGCCGTAACGCTTGTTTCCGCCGCCGAGCGGGTGCATAACCGCGATGACCCGATGCTCACCCAACGCTCCCGTTACGCGCTGCGCGCCCTGATCTTCCTCGCCCGCACCGGCAGCGTCGCGCCGGTGCCGATCAGCGTCATCGCCGCCGACCAGAAGCTGCCGCGCAAATTCCTCGAGATCATCCTGCTCGACCTCAAGAACGCCGGGCTCGTCGCGAGCTATCGCGGCAAGATGGGCGGCTACCGCCTCGCCCGCGCCCCGCGCGCGATCAGCTTCGGCGAGATCATCCGGACGATCGAAGGCCCGCTCGCGCTCGTGCCGTGCGTCAGCCTGACCAAGTACCACCGCTGCGCCGACTGCTATGACGAGGCGACGTGCGTCATCCGCAAGGTCATGCTGACCGTCCGCGAAGGCACCGCGTCGATCCTCGACGGGACGACGCTCGCCGACATGGTCGAGCGGCGCGAAGCGGCGTAGGGCGGTCGACCGGCGACCGCGCTTAGGGCAGCGGGCGCTTTTTCAGCTCGGCGAGGATTTCGTTGAGCACGACAACGTCGGGCGGGGTCGTCACCGCCGCCGCCATCGCCGCCATCGTCTTCGCCAGATACTTGTTCGCCGACCGCACCAGCAGGAAAATGGCGAAGGCGACGATGACGAAGTTGATCAGGACCGTGATGAACTTGCCGTAGCCGAACAGCGCGACGCCCGCCTTTTTCAACGCAGCATAGTCCTCGAGGCTGCCGGTATAGGTCGACGGGATCGCGCCGAGGCGGACGAAATGGCTGGAAAAATCGACGCCGCCGGTCAAATAGCCGATCAGCGGCATGATCAGGTCGTCGGTCAGCGACGCGATGATCGTGCCGAACGCCGCGCCAATCACCACCGCGACCGCGAGATCGAGGACATTGCCCCGCGCGATGAACTTCCCGAATTCGGCAAACATGGCGGATCCCCCTCTGTTACACTCGCGCAATACACCTTATCTTATAGCGGTTCGTCGCTGGCTTGGGTACTGGCGACGTCATGACCCGGACCCAAGGGAGTTATCGATGCCGTCGATCCACCGCACCGCCGCCCGCCTTGCACTTCCCCTCGCCCTGACCGTCGGCCTCGCCGGCTGCGGGGTCAACACGATCCCGACCAAGGAAGAGGCCGCCAAGGCGGCGTGGGCGCAGGTCGAGAACCAATATCAGCGCCGCGCCGACCTCATCCCCAACCTCGTCGCCACCGTCCAAGGTTATGCCAAGCAGGAAAAGGACGTTCTGATCGGCGTCACCGAGGCGCGCGCGTCGGCGAGCGCGATCCATCTGTCGGACGAAGACCTCAAGGACCCCGGCAAGGTCGCAGCGTACGAGCAGGCGCAGAACCATGTCACTACCGCGCTGACCGCGTTGCGGCCGCTGCAGGAGGCGTATCCCGACCTCAAGTCGAACACCAATTTCATGGCGCTCCAGTCGCAGCTCGAAGGGACCGAGAACCGGATTACGATCGCGCGGCAGGACTATAATACCGCCGTCCAGGACTATAATACGACGATCCGTACCTTCCCGGCGCTGATCGGTGCGAAGGTCATCTATGGCGCGAAGCCGCTCGTCCCGTTCAAGGCGACGACGGTCAACGCGCAGGTCGCGCCGACGGTGAAGTTCTGAGCCTTTCCCGTTTTCGCCTCGGCGGGGCGTTCGTCCTCCTGCTGCTGATTGCGCTGTGGGCGGCGGTGGCGAACGCCGCCGCCCCGGCGTTCCCGCCGCTGTCGGGGCGCGTCGTCGATACCGCACATGTCCTGCCGCCGGTGACGGTCGCCGCGCTGACCGACAAGCTCGCGGCGCTCGAGCAGACGACGAGCATCCAGCTCGTCGTCGCCACCGTGCCGTCGCTCGGTGATACCCCGATCGAGGATTATGGCTATCAGCTCGGGCGGACGTGGGGCATCGGCCAGAAGGGCAAAAATAGCGGCGCGATCCTGATCGTCGCGCCGAACGATCGCAAGGTTCGGATCGAGGTCGGCTACGGCCTCGAACCCGTCCTGACCGATGCCTTGACCAAGGTCATCATCGAGGATCAAATCCTCCCCGAGTTCCGCAAAGGCGACATCCCCGCCGGGGTCACCGCCGGGACCGACGCGATCATCGCGCAACTTAGCGCCTCGCCCGAGGTCGCGCACGCCGCCGCCGTCGACGCGACCGTCCAGCACAGCGAGGCACGCCACCATCCGTCGGCGGGCCCCGGAGCGCTGTTCTGGCTGGCGATCGTCGTCATCTGGGTGATCTTTTCGGTCGCGCGCGGCGGGCGCGGGCGTCCGTCGGGGATCGGCTCTGCAATCC
>JBBSFF010000064.1:0-9280 GCA_038238995.1 Sphingomonadales bacterium | reverse complement strand
GAAGCCCGACAGATGCCCGCCCGACTTCATCGCACGTTCGGCCATCTCGACCGCGAGCCGCGTCGCCTGGCCGAAGGTCTTGACCGACCCCGCGACCTCGACCTGCTCGGCGACCTTGTAAAGCGCAAGTTCGGCCGCCTCGATCTGCTTCAACGGCTCGACCCCGGCGGCGGTGTCGAAGGCGTTGGTCGCCATCTCGCGCCCGACGCGGATCATCTCGCGCAGCAATGCAAGGTCATAGATCTGCTGCGCGAAGTCGCGCGCGGCGATTAGCGCGGCGGACTGTTCGGTCAGCGTCGCGAGGTATGACGTGCCGCCGATCGCCATCATGTCGGGATCGGCGTCGAACAGCGGCTTGAGCGTCACCGGGGTCGCCACCATCCGCCGGTCGATCAGCATCAGGATGGCGTCATAGACCCGCCCGTGGAGCGGTTCGAAGAAATGCTGCGACCCGAGCCTGAGCTGAACGTCCTCGACGAGCCGGTTGTCGATCATCATCGCGCCGAGGAGCGCCGCCTCGGCCTCGACGTTGTGCGGCAGCATCGCCGCGGGAACGAGCGCAAGGGGCGCGACGAGCGGGGCGGCAATTGGGGGATAGGGGGTAGGGGCTTGCATACCGCCCTTGTCGCGCGAACCGCGCCGCGCGACAATCGGGCGTTGTGATCAAGTCGGGGGACAAGTCGGCATGAACTCTGTTGACGAAAAAATAAGCGAGGGAGAGCAAGACCTCGAAATCGTCGACTTCACCGACGACCTCGCCCCCGCCTTCCGTGCGATCAACGCCGAATGGATCGAGGCGATGTTCACGCTCGAAGCGAACGACCGGGCGATCCTCGACCATCCGCGGAGCAGCATCGTCGACCGCGGCGGGATCATCCGCTTCGTCCGGGCCGGCAATCTCGGCGTCGTCGGTGCCTGCGCGCTGATCCGCATCGCCGACGGGGTGTCCGAACTGACCAAGATGGGCGTCCTCGAAGCCGCGCGCGGGCACAAGGCGGGCGAGTTCCTGCTGGCCCACGTCGTCGCCGAAGCGCGGGCGATGCAGCTCGATCGGCTTTACCTGCTGACCAGCCCCAAATGCGCGGCGGCGATCCACCTCTACGAGAAAGCCGGGTTCGTCCACGATGCCAGCGTCATGGCGGACTTCGGCGCACGCTATGCCCGCTGCGATGTCGCAATGTCGTTCCCGCTCGCGGCGACGGTCAGCTCTGCCCAAGCTTCGAGATGATCTCGTCGTACATGATGCCTTGCGCCTTCTGTCCCTCGGGTGTGCCGAAATTGCCTTCGAGCTCGGTCACGATTTGGTTGACGACGGTGACCACGATGCCGAAGTCGCGCAGCCGGGCGTAGGTCAACGTGTCGCCGAGCGCAGTCATCGTCCCGCACGCGTCGGCGACGACCATCACCGTGTAGCCCAGCCGCGCCGCGTCGACCGCCGCCCAGAACAGGCAGATATCGGTTGTCAGGCCCGCGAGGATGATATTCTTCCGCCCCAGCGCCGCGACCCCAGTCGCGAGATCACCTGCATCCCAGCAGCTCAGCTCGCCGCCACGCTTATAGCGTCTGGCGAACGCGTCGGGGGCGAGGTCGGCGATCTCAGGAATCGTCGGGCCGACGGTCTCCTCCATCGTCGTCGTCAGGACGAGCGGCATGTCGTAGGTCAGCGCCATGCGCGTGAGCACACGGCAACTCGCGATCGTCGTCGCCTTGGCAGGCTATAAACCCAGTCGATCGTCATCGTCTGGTGATCGACGAGCATGACGATGCTGTCGGTATTGGTGAATCGCGTGAACTGCAGCATGGTCGGCTCCCGATGGCGGCGAATGCAGCGCTTGTAGCGGGCGCGCGCGCGCGGGATAATGCGGAGCGGCGGGAAACGCTTTCCCGAAATCGGGATAATGTTTTGGACTACCTCCGCGACCTGCCGCTGTTCGTCGCCGTCGCCGAATGGCACAGCTTCACCCGCGCGGCGGCGAGTCTCGGCATTCCGATCTCGACCTTGTCGCGGCGCATCGCCGACCTCGAGGCATCGATCGGCATCCGCCTGTTCGACCGCAGCACGCGGACGGTCGCGCTGACCGATGCGGGACGCCTTTATCTCGACCGGTGTCAGGCGATTCTCGATGCCGCACGCGCGGCGCATCATGACGTGACTGGAATGGCCGACGTGCCGAGCGGAACCTTGCGCTTATCGATCGAGGCCGAGATCGGACCGCGGCTCGTCGCACCGGTGATCGCGCGCTACCTCGACCGTTTCCCCAGCGTCCGCGTCAAACTCGATCTGTCGCCGCGGCGGGTCGATCTACTCGCCGAGCGCTTCGACCTCGCCGTCCGACTCGGCGAGCTGCCCAATTCGACGCTGACCGTGCGGCGGCTGGCGCGGCTGGTGGGAGGCCTATACGCCGCCCCGGCATATATCGCGCGTCATGGCACGCCCGCGCGGCCCGCAGCGCTCGCCGACCACCGGCGCATCCATCTGCTCCACGAGGGCGACCGCGGCGACTGGCACCTGACGCATCGCCCGACCGGCGCGATCGTCGTGGCCGCCGCCGGCGGGCTGGTGTCGGCGAACAACATGACGATGATCCGGCATCTCGCCCGCCTTGGCGTCGGTATCGCGGTGATCGACGCGCTGATGGCGAACCACGACGTAGCCAGCGGCGCGCTGGTCGCGGTCCTGCCCGACTGGCTGCTGCCGCCGATCGCGATCTCGCTGATCACGCCGGCGCGGTTGCTCCCCGCGAAGACGCGGCTATTCGTCGACATGCTTGCCGACGCGGTCAGCGGCGAGGTCGGCCTGGCCCCGTAACGCAAAAGTTGCACGCGCCGCGCCGCTCGCTACACACGCCGCCATGCATCCGCTTGCCCACATCGACGCGTGGATCTTCGATCTCGACAACACGCTCTACCCGGCGAAGACCAACCTGTTCGCGCAGATCGACGCGCGGATGGGGGCGTACGTCGCGCGTCTGCTCGGGGTCGACGCCGATGAGGCGCACCGGGTGCAGAAGGGCTTTTTCCACCAGCACGGCACGACGCTGCGCGGGTTGATGGACGAGCACGGCGTCGATCCGCATCACTTTCTCGACGATGTCCACGACATCGACATGAGCGTCGTCGACCACGCCCCCCTGTTGGTTGAGGCGATCGCGCGGCTGCCGGGGCGCAAGCTGATCTTCACCAACGCCGACACGCCGTACGCGACGAAGGTGCTCGTGCGGCTCGGGCTCGAGGCGGCATTCGAGGCGATCCACGACGTCCACGCGATGGACTATCTGCCCAAGCCCGACGCCCGCGCGTACCACGGGCTGTGCGCGGCGCACGGTATCGACCCTCGCCAAGCGCTGTTCGTCGACGACATGGAACGCAACCTCGCCCCCGCCAAGGCGATCGGCATGACGACGGTGTGGGTCGACAACGGCTCCGAACAAGGGCCGCGCCACGCCGCTGCCGACTTCATCGACTTTAAGATTACCGACACCGCCGACTGGCTGACTGGCGTCGTCGCCGAATTGGAGGCCGCATGAACGATCTTGTCGCGGCGATCGAGGACGGCTGGGAGGCGCGTGCGACCATTACCCCGGCGACCGACGGCGCGGTCCGCGCGGCGGTCGAGGCGGCGATCGCCGGACTCGACAACGGCGACTTCCGGGTGGCTGAGCAGATTGACGGCGAGTGGCGGGTCAACCAGTGGTTGAAGCAAGCCGTCCTGCTGTCGTTCCGGCTGACCGACAACACACTGATCGCCGGTGGTCCGGCCAAGTCGAGTTGGTGGGACAAGGTCCCGTCAAAATTCGACGGCTGGGGCGAGAACCGATTTCGCGCCGCCGGCTTCCGCGCCGTCCCCGGCAGCATCGTCCGCCGCGGCGCGTACATCGCTCCCGGCGTCGTGCTGATGCCGAGCTTCGTCAACATCGGCGCGCGGGTGGGCGAGGACAGCATGATCGACGCGTGGGCGACGGTCGGCAGCTGCGCGCAGATCGGGCGCGGCGTCCACATCTCGGGCGGCGCGGGGATCGGCGGCGTCCTCGAACCGCTCCAGGCGGGGCCGGTGATCATCGAGGACGGCGCGTTCATCGGCGCGCGCGCCGAGGTCGCCGAGGGCGTGATCGTCGGCACCGGCGCGGTCCTGTCGATGGGGGTCTACCTCGGCGCGTCGACCAAGATCGTCGACCGCGCGACCGGCGAGATCTTCGTCGGGCGCGTCCCGCCGTATGCGGTCGTCGTGCCCGGAACCCTGCCGGGCAAACCGCTCCCCGACGGCACGCCCGGCCCGAACCTTTATTGCGCGGTGATCGTCAAGCGCGTCGACGCCCAGACCCGCGCGAAAACCGCGATCAACGAACTCCTGCGGGATTAGCGCCGCCGCGCGGGCGTCAGCACCGCGGTGGCGGGATCGTCGTCCCAAGGGTTGAAGATCGCCGCGCCGCTAAAGCGGACATCGCGGACGTTGCGCGTGGCGAGATACAGGTCATGCTCGATTGCCGTCGCGGCGAGCAAGGTGTCGATCACCGGCGGCGGATGGCCGGTATCGCGCTTGATTCGCCCGCTGATCGTCCCCCAGCGACGAACGATCGGATCGGACACGGGCAGGATGCGGCCCGCGAATCGGGCGCTCACCTCATCACGGTTGGCCGCATAGAACAGACGCCGACGATCATCATCGACCAGCTGCGCAATCCCCTTTTCGTGTTCTCCGAGCGTCAGGACGCTGAGGAAGATTGTTGCCCCAACCTGTTCGCGCGACCACGCCTTCACCCGCTCCGAGCCGTTGGGGTGACCGAGTTCGGTGACGACGTTAGTATCGAGCAGCCAGCCGATCAAAGTTCGATGTCGCGCCCGGTGTCGCGGTCGCGTTCGAGATCGAGCCCTTCGAAGGAGAGATCCGACAGCAGATCATAGAGCGACTTCTCTTTCACCGGCAGCTTCTCCACCGGCGGCGACAGGCGGTCGAACTCGTCGGCGGCGACGATGACGACCGCCGGCCGACCGCGCACCGTCACGCGCTGCGGCCCGACGTCGCGCGCGAGGCGGACGACTTCGGAGAAGCGCGCCTTGGCGTCTTCGAGTTTCCACGTTGGGTCGATCCGGGTGTGAACGGTCATTGCGCTTCCTGACTAGCTGACCAGTTGTACCATGCGCCGACCGGCAAGGCCATTAGAGCGCCGCCGCGACCTCGGCGCTTGTCCACTTGAGCGGCCCATTCACCCGCCACTTCTCGCGCCCGTCCGCCCCGTACAGGATCGACAGCGGCAGGCCGGTCGCGCCCATCTTGACCGCGTAGTCGCCCGGCTGGTCGAGGTACGGGCTGAGGCTAGCGAACTTGCCGGGGGCGAAGAACTTGTCGACCGCGCGCCAGCCTTCGAGGTCCTCGCTGATTGGCAGGACCGTCAGCGTCGCGGCGCGCGCCTTCGCCAACGCGTCGAGCGCGGGCATCTCGGCGCGGCACGGCACGCACCACGTCGCCCACAGGTTGACGAGGACCGGCCTGCCCTTCGACGCCGCAAGCAATGCCGCGACGCTGGTGACCCTGCCGCCCTTCGCCTCGAACTGAATCGGCGGAGCCGGTTCGCCGGCGTGGCTGCGGTCGATGACGCTCAGCTTCAACGACTTCGACGCCGGTTGCGAGGCCGCGACGTTTCCCTTAGTCGCGAGGGCGGGCCCGCCGCCAGGCAGGGCGACCAGCAGGCCGGAAAATAGGATAGTTCCGATCACGACGCGCAACATCACTTCCAGTTCGCTTTGGGGCGGCCGCTTCGGCGATGGCCCGGCGGCGGTGATGCGCGACATTAACGCCTCGATCCCGTTCGACAAGCGGCTGTGGCGTCAGGACCTCGCCGGGTCGCAGGCACATGTCGCGATGCTGGCCGCGCAGGACATCATCGATGCCGCCGACGCCGATGCGATTGCGGCCGGGCTCGAGACGATCGCGCGCGAGTACGACACGCTCGGCGTCGTCGAGAACCTCGATCTCGAGGACATCCACATGCACGTCGAGACGCGGCTCGCCGAGTTGATCGGCCCGGCGGCGGGGCGGCTGCACACCGCGCGGTCGCGCAACGACCAGGTCGCGACGAGTTTTCGCCTCTGGGTCCGCGACGCGATCGATGCGGTCGACGCGGGGCTGGCGGCGTTCGCGGCGGCGTTGCTGTCGCGTGCCGCCGAGCACGCCGAAACGATCATGCCGGGGTTTACCCATCTGCAGATCGCGCAGCCGGTGACGCTCGGGCACCATCTGATGGCGTATGTCGCGATGGCGGGCCGCGACCGCTCACGCTTCGCCGATGCGCGCGCGCGGATGAACGAATGCCCGCTGGGGGCCGCCGCGCTCGCCGGGACCGGCTTTTCGATCGATCGCGACGCGACCGCCAAGGCGCTCGGTTTTGACCGGCCGACGGCAAACTCGCTCGACAGCGTGTCCGACCGCGACTTCGCGATCGAGTTCCTGAGTTGCGCGACGATGACCGGACTCCACCTTTCGCGGCTGGCCGAGGAGATCGTCATCTGGGCGTCGCAGCCGTACGGCTTCGTGACGCTGCCCGACGCGTTTTCGACCGGGTCATCGATCATGCCGCAGAAGCGCAACCCCGACGCGGCCGAGCTGGTGCGCGGGCATTCAGGACGGCTGATCGGGTGCCTGACCGCGCTCCAGGTGACGATGAAGGGGCTGCCGCTGGCGTATTCGAAGGATATGCAGGACGACAAGCCGCCGGTGTTCGAGGCGTTCGACCTGCTCGCGCTGAGCCTCGCGGCGATGACCGGCATGGTGGAGACGCTGACCTTTAATCCCGGCCCGATGGCGGCAGCGGCGAAGGCGGGATTCTCGACCGCGACCGACCTCGCCGACTGGCTGGTGCGCGTGGGCGACGTGCCGTTCCGCGAGGCGCACTACATCACCGGGCGCGCGGTCCGCGCCGCCGAAGCGGCGGGGGTCGGCTTGGCCGAGATGCCGATCGCCGAGCTGCAGGCGATCGACCCCCGGATCACGCGGCACGTGTACGATGTCCTGTCGGTCGAAAAATCGGTCGCGAGCCGGACGAGCTTCGGCGGCACCGCGCCGATCCGTGTCCACGCCGCGATCGCCGTGGCGAAGGCGGCGCTGTGACGCGCGTGCTCGCGCTCGCGCTGCTCCTCGCCGCGTGCGGCAAGCAGGGGGAGCTGATGCCCAAGCCGCCCCCGGGCCAGACGGCGCGGATCGACCCGACCAAGCCGCTGCCGTCGACCCTGCTCGTCCGCCCGGCGCAGGCCGAGCCGGCGCGGATCGATGACCCACTCAGCCGGTCGCAGGAGCGCCGCGACGACCGCTTCAACCTGCCGCCGTCGCGGTGACGCACCACCCACTCCCTGCCGTCATCCCCGCGCACGCGGGGACCCGTCTCCGGCTGCTGGAGATGGGTCCCCGCCTGCGCGGGGATGACGATCGTTCGGGTAAACGAGCCCGCTGATGGACCACTTCGCCGATCGCGAGGGCGCGCTATTCGCCGAAGACGTCGACCTGACCACGCTCGCCGACGCGGTCGGCACGCCGCTGTACGTCTATTCGACCGCGACGATTGCGCGCCACTATCGCGTGTTCGCCGCGGCGCTCAACGCGCTCGATGACCCGCTGATCGCCTATGCGGTCAAGGCCAACCCCAATCTGTCGGTGATCGCGACGCTCGCGCGGCTCGGCGCGGGAGCCGATGTCGTGTCGGAGGGCGAGATGCGCCGCGCGCTCGCCGCCGGGGTGCCGCCGGGGCGGATCGTGTTTTCGGGCGTCGGCAAGACCCGCGCCGAGATGGTGGCGGCGCTCGGCGTCGGCATCTACCAGTTCAACGTCGAGGGCGAGGCCGAGCTCCACGTCCTGAGCGACGTCGCGGTCGCGCTCGGGCAGACGGCGGCGGTCGCGCTCCGCGTCAATCCCGGGGTCGACGCCAAGACCCACGCCAAGATTTCGACCGGGCGCGCGGAGAACAAGTTCGGTATCGCGATCGACCGGGTTCCGCACGCGTACGCGCTCGCGGCGTCGCTCCCGGGGCTGCGCGCGGTCGGGGTCGGCGCGCACATCGGCAGCCAGCTGACCGATCTCGCCCCGCTCGAAGCGACCTTCACGCTGCTCGGCGATCTGGTGACCCGGCTGCGCGCCGGCGGGCTGGCGGTCGAGCGCGTCGACCTCGGCGGCGGCCTCGGCATCCCGTACCGCGCCGGCGATGCCGTTCCGCCAACCCCGGCCGACTATGGCGCGCTCGTCGCCCGCGCGACCGCCGGGTGGGACGTGCGGCTGATGTTCGAGCCCGGGCGGATGATCGTCGGCAACGCCGGGGTGCTCGTGACGCGCGTCATCACCGTCAAGCCGGGCGAAGCGCGCAGCTTCGTCGTCGTCGACGCGGCGATGAACGACCTGCTCCGCCCGGCGCTGTACGGCGCGTGGCACGACATTCGCGCGGTGCGCCCGCGCGGCGGCACGATGACCGCCACCATCGTCGGCCCGGTGTGCGAGACCGGCGACACCTTCGCCGAGGACCGGACGATCGACGACGTTGTCGCGGGCGACCTGATCGCCTTCATGACGGCGGGCGCGTACGGCGCGACGATGGCGTCGACGTACAATTCGCGACCGCTGGTGCCCGAAGTGCTCGTCGACGGCGACCGCTGGGCGCTCGTCCGCCCGCGCGAGGACATCGCCGCGCAACTCGCCCGCGATCGGATCGCCCCGTGGCTCGGCAACGCTTCGGCAACTTTGCGCGTCTAGGCGGCGGTCGGCACACAGGGAGACGAACGACGATGATCAAACCGGTGCGCAAGGCGATCTTTCCGGTGGGCGGGCGCGGCACGCGCTTCCTGCCCGCGACCAAGGCGGTGCCGAAGGAGATGCTCCCCGTCGTCGACCGCCCGCTGCTGCAATACGCGGTCGAGGAGGCGATCGCCGCCGGGATCGAGCAGATGATCTTCGTCACCGCGCGCGGCAAGGCGGCACTCGAGGAGTATTTCGACGTCGCCGCCGAACTCGTCGCCGAGCTCAAGGCCAAGGGCAAGACCGCCGAGCTTGCCACGCTGGACGACACCCAGCTCGAACCCGGCCGCATCGCCTATGTTCGCCAGCAGGAGCCTGCGGGCCTTGGCCACGCCGTGTGGTGCGCGCGCTTCATCGTCGGCGACGAGCCGTTCGCGGTCCTGCTGCCCGATGAATTGCTGTGGTCACCGGAAGCGCCGTGCCTCCGGCAGATGAACGACGCCTATCAGCGGCTCGGCGGCAATGTCATCGCGGTGCTCGAGGTGCCCGAGGCGCACACCAACCGCT
>JBBSFF010000063.1:0-9587 GCA_038238995.1 Sphingomonadales bacterium | reverse complement strand
GTGCCGCGCTTCAACCAGCGCCGCGACGAGATCGGCCAGCTGGCGCGCGCGCTGTCCGACATGACGCTGACACTGCGCGAGCGGATCGACGCGACCGAGGCGTTCGCCGCCGACGTCGCGCATGAGATCAAGAACCCGCTCGCGTCGCTGTCGAGCGCGGTCGACACCTTCGGGCGGGTCAAGGAGCCGCGGCTGCAGACGCAATTGCTCGAGGTGATCCGCACCGACGTCGCGCGGATCGACCGGCTGATCAGCGACATCGCCGACGCCAGCCGCCTCGACGCCGAGCTTTCGCGCAGCCGCTACGACCGCTTCGACCTCGGCGCGCAGGTGTCGACGCTGGTCGACGGCTATGCCACCACGACGCTGCCGCGCGGCGTATCGGTCGCGTTCACGGGCGTGGGCGCCGCCCCGGCGGAGCCGGCGATGGCGTACGGCGACAACGGCCGCCTCGCGCAGGTCGCGCGCAACCTCGTCGATAATGCGATTTCATTCTCGCCGCCGGGCGGGGTTGTCGCAGTCGCGGTGTCGCGGACGGCGCGCCACGTCGAGTTGCGCGTCGACGACGACGGTCCCGGCATCCCGCCCGAAAACCGCGACGACATCTTCCGCCGCTTCTATTCCGAACGCCCGACGACCGAGGATTTCGGGCGGCATTCGGGCCTCGGCCTCGCGATCGCGCGGACGATCGTCGAGGCGCACGACGGCAGCATCGTCGCGGCGAACCGCCCGGGTGGGGGCGCGTGTTTTACCGTGACCTTGCCCGCGGCGTGAGCTGGTGATGACCTTCCTTACCACCGTGAAAGAGTGAAGTGATCCCGCCGACCATTCACGCGACGGCGGTGTCGATCGGCGGCCGTGCCGTCCTGCTCCTCGGCCCGTCGGGGAGCGGCAAGTCAGACCTTGCGCTGCGGCTGATCGATCGCGGCGCGACGCTGATCGCCGACGACCGCGTCGCGCTGACCGTCGACGGCGGCACCCTGCGCGCGTCGCCGCCGCCGACGATTGCCGGACTGATCGAGGTTCGCGGCGTCGGTATCGTCCCCGAGGCCCATGTCGCGGGGGTGCCGGTCGCGCTGCTCGTCGACCTCGCGCACCCGCCTGAGCGGCTTCCGCACGCGACGACGCGCAACGTGTTCGGCCACGCGATCCCAGTCGTCGCGCTCGACCCGCGCGAGCCGACGGCGGCGCTGAAGGTCGAACGGGCGTTGACCGCGTTCGGGCGGCGGGTAGAGACTGCGCGGGTGGTCATGCTCGCCCAGTCGCCCGACGCCGCGCCCGCGCCGCGCACCCTGCTCGTCACCGGCATGTCGGGGGCGGGGCGGTCGACCGCACTCAAGGTGCTCGAGGATCTGGGCTATGAGGCGGTCGACAACCTGCCGCTCGGGCTGTTCGACAAATTGCTGGCGACGAGCGACGGCCCGGTCGGAAACGACGAGGTCGGCGACCACGGCGACCGCGAGACCGGGCGACCGCTCGCGATCGGCATCGATTCGCGGACCCGCGCCTTCGACGCCGACGCGATCGTCGAACGGATCGGCGATCTTCGCGCCGAGGGCGTCGACGTCACGCTGGTCTTCCTCGATTGCAGCGGCACCGAGCTGACGCGGCGCTTTTCCGAAACCCGCCGCCGCCACCCGCTCGCGCTCGACCGCCCCGCCGCCGACGGCATCGCCCGCGAACGCGAGATCGTCGCCCCGCTCAGGCGGGCCGCCGACATCGTCATCGACACCTCCGACTACGCCGTCCCCGACCTGCGCCGCGCGCTCGCCGGACGCTTCGCCCGCGCCGGGGTCGATCCGCTGACGCTGACGATCATGTCGTTCGGCTTCGCCCGCGGGCTGCCGCGCGACGCCGACCTCGTCTTCGATATGCGTTTCCTGTCGAACCCGCACTGGGACGCGAGCCTGCGCCCGCTGACCGGCGACGACCCGGCGGTCGGCGCCTACGTCGCCGCCGACCCGGTGTTCGCGCCAGCGTTCGAGCGGATCGCCGAGCTGCTGCTGCTCCTGCTCCCGCGCTACGGGGCGGAGGGCAAATCGTATCTGACGGTCGCGTTCGGCTGCACCGGCGGGCGGCACCGGTCGGTCTATGTCGCGAAGGCGATGGCCGAACGGATGGCGGCGGCGGGCTGGGCGGGGTCGGTCGTCCACCGCGACAAGGCGAGCGGGTCGAGCGCCGCCGCCGACGCGCTCCATGGGGTGGGCCACGGGGTTGGGGCTGGCCACGGCGATGAACCCGCGCTACCGGGCCGCGAGCAGGCCGCGCTCCCGGGCCGCGAGCAGACAGCGTGAGGACGGACCCCAAGGTGCCGATGATTGGATTGGTGCTCGTGACGCACGGGCGGCTCGCCGCCGAATTCGTCGCCGCGCTCGAACATGTCGTCGGCGCGCAAACCGCGCTCGAAGGCATCTGCATCGGCCCCGACGACGATATGGAGGTTCGCCGCGGCGACATTGCCGCCGCCGTCGCGCGCGTCGACGCCGGGTCGGGGGTGATCGTCCTGACCGACATGTTCGGCGGCACGCCGTCGAACCTCGCGATCTCGCTGATGGTGCCCAAGCGCGTCGAGGTCATCGCCGGGGTCAACCTGCCGATGCTCGTCCGCCTCGTTTCGGTGCGCGGCACGATGTCGGTCGCCGCCGCGGTCGAGGCGGCGCAGGAGGCGGGGCGCAAATATATCTCGGTCGCGTCGAAGATACTGGGCGAGGCGGCATAGTGGCCGGCCCCATCACCGTCGTCATCCGCAACAAGCGCGGGCTCCACGCGCGGGCGAGCGCGCGCTTCGTCACGCTGGCGTCGACCTTCGACGCGGTGGTCACGGTCGCGAAGGACGGGTCGAGCGTCGTCGGCACGTCGATCATGGGGCTGATGATGCTCGCCGCGGCACCGGGGGATGCGGTCGAGATGTCGGCCACCGGCGCGCAGGCCGACGCCGCGCTCGCCGCGCTGGTCGCGCTCGTCGAAGGCAAGTTCGGCGAGGATTGACTACCCGCACGACCCCGCGACCAGCTCGATCTGCAGCGTCGCGTGGCCGATGCCGAAATCATGTTCGAGCATATGTGCCGCGTCGCACAGGAACGCGTCGCCCGGGTGCCCGCCGGGACAGAGCAGATGCGCGGTCAGCGCGGTCTCGGTCGTGCTGACCGGCCAGATGTGGACGTGGTGCGCCTCCGCCACCCCCGGCAGCGCTGCGAGCCGGGCGTGGACCGCGTCGAGCTCGAGGCCCGGCGGGACCCCCTGCAACGCCATCGCCAGCGATTCGCGGAGCAGCCCCCGCGTCCCCGCGACGATCACCGCCGCGATGACGAGACTGACCGCCGGGTCGAGCCACGTCCAGCCGGTCCGCAGGACGACGAAGCCCGCGACGACGACCCCAGCCGATACGACCGCGTCGCCCACCATATGCACGAACGCCGCGCGGATATTGATGTCGCCGTCGCGCCCCCGCGCGAACAGCCACGCGGTGATGCCGTTGACCGCGATGCCGACGGCGGCGACGATCATCACCGTCGTGCTCGCGACCGGCTGCGGGTCGCCGAGGCGCCGGACTGCCTCCCACGCGATCGCCCCGACCGCGACGAGGAGCAGCATCGCGTTGAACAGCGCCGCGAGGATCGACGACCCGCGCAGCCCGTAGGTGAACCGCGGCGACGCCGCGCGCTTCGCCAGCAGCGTCGCGCCCCATGCGGCGGCGAGCCCGGCGACGTCGGAAAGATTGTGCCCCGCGTCGGCGAGCAGCGCGACTGAATTGCTCGCGAGCCCGTACCCCGCCTCGACCACGACGAAGCCGAGGTTGAGCGCGATACCGGTCGCGAAGGCCGCGCCGAAGCCGGTGGGCGGCGCGTGGTCGTGCCCGTGATGACCCTCGTCGTGCCCGTTCGTCGACTCGTGCGGGTCGCCGTGCGGGCGTCCGCTCACGCCGCAAACGCCTCCGCGGGGAGGGCATAAAGCAGCTCGGCCCCGCGCGTGACCGGCCCGAGCAGCGCGGTCGCCTGCGGCAGCATCTGTTCGGCGAAGAACCGCGCGGTCACGATCTTGGCGCGGAGAAAGCCCGCATCGCCCTCCCCCGCCGCGAGCCGCTCGGCGGCAACGACCGCCTGCCGCGCCATCAGCCAGCCGCCGACGGTGATGCCGAACATCCGCAGATACGGGGTCGCCCCGGCTGCAGTGTCGGCCAGTGCCTCGCCGCGATTTCCCGTCAGCCAGACCGTCGCGCTCTCAAGCGCGGCGAGCGCATCGTCGAGATACGGGCGCAGCAGTCCGAGGTCGCCCCTTGGTGGCAAGTCACGGATGTCGCAGCGGATTTCGGTGAACAACGCCTTCCAGTGCGCCCCGCCATCCTGCCCCAGCTTGCGCCCGACGAGGTCGAGCGCCTGGATGCCGTTGGTCCCTTCGTAGATCGGCGCGATCCGCGCGTCGCGCAGATGCTGCGCCGCGCCGGTTTCCTCGACGAAGCCCATCCCGCCGAACACCTGGATGCCGATGCTCGACAGCTCGACGCCGATGTCGGTGCACCACGCCTTGGTCACCGGGGTCAGCAGATCGGCGAGCCCGGCCGCGGCGGCATCGTGCCCCGCATGCGCCCGGTCGACCGCGGCGGCGGTGTAATAGGCGAGCGCCCGCGCCGCCTCGGTCGTGCTCCGCATCGTCAGCAGCATCCGCCGGACGTCGGCGTGCTCGATTATCGCGACCGGCGCGCCGCCGCTGCCGAACTTCGCCGATTGCACCCGGTCGCGGGCATAGGCGACCGCGCCCTGCGTCGCGCGTTCGGCGATCGCGACGCCCTGCAGCCCGACGTTGATCCGGGCGTGGTTCATCATCGTGAACATCGCCTTCATGCCCGTCCCTTCTGCCCCGATGAGGTAGCCGACGCAGCCGTCGTGCTCGCCGAACGCCATCGTGCACGTCGGCGACGCGTGGATGCCGAGCTTGTGCTCGACCCCGACCGCACGCAGGTCGTTGCGGGTGCCGTCGGGCAGGAATTTCGGGCAAAGGAACAACGAGATGCCCTTCGTCCCGGCGGGCGCGTCGGGCAGCCGCGCGAGGACGAGGTGGACGATATTCGGCGCGCAGTCGTGTTCGCCCCAGGTGATGTAGATCTTCGACCCCGCGATCCGGTACGTCCCGTCAACGTGCGGCTCGGCCTTGGTTCGCAGCGCGCCGACGTCGGAGCCGGCCTGCGGCTCGGTCAGGTTCATCGTGCCGGTCCATTCGCCCGAAACCAGCTTGGTCAGATAGGTTTCCTGCAATTCGGGCGAGGCATGAACCTGCAGTGCCTCGATCGCGCCCTGGCTCAGCATCATGCACAGGCTGAACGCCATGTTGGCGCTGGTCAGCTGCTCCTGCACCGCGCTGGCGAGGACGAACGGCAGCCCCTGCCCGCCGTGATCGGGATGCGCGCCGAGCGACGCCCAGCCGCCGTCGACGTATCGCCGGTACGCGTCGGCGAACCCGGGCGGCAGCGCGACTGCATCGTTCGCCAGCGTCGCCCCGGCCTTATCGCCGATGTCATTCAGCGGCGCGAACACCCCGCTCGCGAGCTTCCCCGCCTCGGTCAGGATCGCCTCGACCATGTCGGGCGTCGCCCCGTCGAACCCGGGAAGCGCGCTCAGGCCGGGAAGGTCGGCGATCGTCTCAAGGACGAATCGCTGTTCGGCGATCGGAGCGGTATAGGTCATGCGCAAGCCTCAACGATACGGTCCCGCTATAGCCGACCCCCGACCGCTCGCAAGCAGCCGCCGCGCCGCGCCTATGTCAGCCGTCGCCCGACCCAGACCACCCGCCCGATCACCGCGACCGTTGCCGGGTCGCAGTCGTCCCAGCTTGGGTAGGCGCTGTTGTCCGAGCGAATCGTCAGCCGCCGCGTCGCCGGATTGATGCTCAGCCGCTTGACCAGCAGCGCATCGTCGGTGCGCAGCACATAGATGCCGTCGCGCAGTCGCTCGCGGTCGTCGGTGTCGACGAGGATGTTGTCGCCGTCGGCGAGCGTCGGCAGCATCGAATCGCCCTCGACGCGGATCACCGACAGCGCCTCGGCGCGACCGCTGGCAATCCCGCGGACCCAGTTCGACTGGAAGGCGAGGACCGCGACCGGCGCTTCGGCCCCGGGTTCGGCCCCATCGCCAGCGGACGCGCCGATGTCGAGGTGCGGGATCAGGACGTAGTCGCCCGGGGTCGCGGGTACACCGACCCGCGCCATGACCGCATGGCCCGCGCGCTCGGCGGGGCCGCCGAGCAACCGCTCGGCGATCCCGAAGTGCGCCGCGAGCTTGCGGCGGTCGTCCTCGCTCAGTCGTCGGGGCACGCCACGCTTGACGAATTGCTGGACGTAGGTCGGATTGCGCCCGATCAGCCGCGACAGCGAGGCGTAATCCTCGCCACGCTCAGCGATCAGCGCATCCAGCCGCTGCCGGATCGCGACATTCTCCATCGGTAGCGGACCCTCCTCTCCAGACCCCGCTGTTAACGGCTCATATAGATAGTTTTTTACCTAGACTAGTAGGAATTCACTTTGCATCTTGGAACGGTGGCAGCGAATCGAGTCGGGAGAGATCATGGCTAGCTTGTTAATCGAGGTCGAAAGGTGTCTGCGTCGCCGGAACATATCAGCATCACGCTTCGGACGCGAGGTCGCGAGCGACCCTCGTTTCGTTTTCGACCTGCGCCGTGGGCGTGAACCCCGCCCGAGCACCACCGCCCGGGTGCTGACGTTCATCGCGGCGGCGCGCCCACCCGAAGCGCGGCCATGAGACCGCTGCTTACACGGCCGCAGGGTCGCGTCCTGCGCGCGCTCGTCCACGCGCTCGGTCCCTTCGACGGCGTGCAAGATAGGCAGTTCCCGCCGGTCATCGTCGATTTGTTCACAACCGACGATTGGGTAAGCCTGACCTTCACCGGGCATCGTCACCTGATCGCGCTCGTCGTGCCCGGCACCACCGGGCCAACGCTCGGTGAAATCGCGATCGCCGGCCAGATCGTCGCCGAGGCGCAAATCGTCGCAGCAACGATCGTCGCCGGCGGCGTCGCGCTGAGCATTCGAGTGCTGACGATCGACGATAGTAGCTGATTTTAATCGCGACATGCCGTCAACTTCGTCAACTTCCGAGCGGCGGCCTGTTTTTGAGGTTGTCGCAGCCATTGCAAATGCCACGCCGCCCCGTATGACCTGAGTCGTAATCAAATCGGCGGGGGCGATGGTAAGGCGCGTTGACTGGATGCTGGCGGGCGTGGCGGCGTTGGGGCTGGTCGGTTGCGGTGCGAAGCCGGTTGCGCCGCCGGTGGCCGATACCGTGGTTCCGGTCACGCTCGCGACCGTCGCGCCGGGCGTCGGCGGTGGCGTGATCGCGGTGACGGGCACCGTCCGGCTCAAGCGCGAGACCGCGCTCGCGTTCAACACCTCGGGGCGGCTTGCCGCAATCACGGTTCTGGAAGGCGAGACCGTGCGGCCCGGGCAAATGCTCGCGCGACTCGACCCGACCGGGCTCGACGCCGCATCGCGCTCGGCCGCCGCCGACGCGGTCCGCGCTCGCGCCGACTATACCCGGCTGGCGAAGCTTGGCGCCGAGGGCTGGGTCACCAAATCCCGCGTCGAAAGCGCGCAGGCCGCCGCCGCCGCCGCCTCGGCCAAAGTCGAACAGACGGGCTTCGATGTCCGCTTCGGCCGGATCGTCGCGCCGGTCGGCGGAATCGTCCTGCGCCGCGCGTTCGAACCGGGCCAGATGGTTGCGACCGGGGTGCCGGTCGTCACGATCGGCGAGACCGCGAGCGGGTACGTCCTGCGCGTGCCGCTGAGCGACGCCGATCTGCGGCGCGTCCGGCTCGGCGCGGGGGCGTCCGTGACGCTGGCGGCGCTGTCGGCCGAGCCGGTCCCGGCAACCGTGACCGAGATCGCCGGGCGCGGCGACGATCGGACGGGGACGTTCCAGGTCGAGCTCCGCCTCGCGCCCCGTCCCGGCTTACGTTCGGGCCTGATCGGCAATGCCGTGATCCATGGCAGGGGTGGCTGCGATGCGTCCGCGGTCGCCGTTCCGGCAAGTGCGGTCTTCGCGGCGCGCGCCGACGAAGGCTTCGTCTACGTCTACGACCGCGGCGTCGTCCACGCCCGCCTCGTCGGCGTCGGTGCGCTGACCGACGCGGGCATCGCCATCACGCGCGGTCTCGAGGTTGGCGAGCGCATCGTCGTCTCGGGCGTCGACCGGCTGCGCGACGGTACGGCCGTCACGGTGGCCGCCCGCTGATGGGGATCATCGCCTTCGCCATTCGGCGGTGGCAGATCACGCTGGTGGTCTTCGCGCTGCTCGTAGCGATCGGCGTGTCGGCGTTCACCGGCATTCCACGCTCGGTCGACCCGCACTTCCCGTCGCCGTACATCATCATCGTCGCGGTCCAGCCAGGGGCCAACCCCGCAGACATGGAATCGACCATCGCCAAACCGATCGAGGACGTCGTCCAGGGGCTCGACGGCATTGCCCGAATCTCCTCGCGCTCAACCGACGGCACCGCGGTCATCACCGCCGAGTTCGACTGGGCGACCGACCCTGAAAAGGATTACGATCAGGTCGTTCGCGAGGTCAATGCGATCCGTCAGAGCCTGCCGCCGTCGCTCGCGCGGATCGAATTTCGCAAGACCCGAACGACCGAATCAACCGTTCTCCAGTTCGCGCTGGTCAGCGACACCGCGTCGTATCGCCGCCTCGAAAAGCTGGCGAAGGACCTGCGCGACCGGCTCAACCAGGTCGCGGGGGTGCGCGGCACGCGCGCGTGGGCGATCCCGACCCCCGAATTGCGCGTCGCGATCGACGCCGGACGGATGGCGCAGCTCGGCCTGCCCGCCACCGCGCTGACCGACGCGCTGCGCAACGGCGGGGCCGATCTGCCGCCGGGCGCAGTCCAGTCGGGCGACAAGCGCTTCAACGTCGAGGCGGGCGGCGCGTTTCGCTCGGTGGCCGAGGTTGCCGCGACGCCGATCCGCGCGGTCGACGGGCGCGTCGTCCGCGTCGGCGACGTCGCGACCGTCGGCTGGGGGTACGAGGAACAGCCGCATTTCGCGCGGTACAACGGCCACCGCGCGGTCTGGGTGATGCTTACGCAGAAGGATGCGGCGAACGTTCTCGACGTGCAGAAGGCGGCGATCAAGGTCGCCGCCGCGTACCGCGCCCAACTGCCCCCCGACGTCCGGCTCGAAGTGGGTTTCGACCAATCGCGCGACATCGCGGTCAAGCTCGACAATCTCACACGCGATTTCTCGATCGCGCTTGCGATCGTGCTGCTGACGCTGCTGCCGCTCGGCCTGCGCGCATCGATGGTGGTGATGATCTCGATCCCGCTCAGCCTCGCGATCGGCTGCGCGGTGCTCGCCTTTACCGGCTTCACGCTCAACCAGCTGGCGATCGCCGGGTTCATCATCAGCCTCGGGCTGCTCGTCGACGATTCGATCGTCGTGACCGAAAACATCGCCCGCCACCTGCGCGAGGGTGACGATCGGATGACGGCGGCGATCAAGGGCACGCGCGAGATCGCGGTTGCGGTGCTCGGGTGCACGTTCGTCCTGCTCCTTGCGTTCCTGCCGCTCGCCTTCCTACCCG
>JBBSFF010000062.1:0-9610 GCA_038238995.1 Sphingomonadales bacterium | reverse complement strand
CGTCGCCGAGGGCGATCAGGTGGGGGATGGCATGGTGCTCGTCGAAATCGACGCCGCCGCCTAGCGACCCGGCGAGGTTTAAACCGAGGGCGATGCCCGTGACGTAATTTCGCGTTTCCGCTTCCGGGCGATCGCGGCACCGTGCCCGGCGGAACCACCCGCGATGAGAACGAACGAACGCCCGACGCACCATGGCGCGAGCGACGTTGCCACGAACCCGACGGTGTAGGACAGCGTTATTCCGTTTCCGATCCGCGAGGTCACGATGCCGCGCCGCCTTTATGCCCACCCCTTCTCGTCCTATTGCTGGAAGGTGTTGATCGCGCTGTACGAAAACGACCTTGCGTTCGACTATCGCTCGCTCGAGGACCCGGGTGCGGCGGCCGAGCTGGCGGCGATCTGGCCGCTCGGCAAGTTCCCGGTGCTCGTCGACGATGGCTTGGCCGTGATCGAGGCGAGCCTGATTGTCGAGCACCTCGACGCCTCGGTCGTGGACGCGGCGCGGATGATCCCCGGCGACCCGGCGGCGGCGCTGAAGGCGCGCTGGCTCGACCGCTTCTTCGACAATTATGTGATGACGCCGATGCAGAAGATCGTCGGCGACGCGATCCGCGCGGAGCCCGACCGCGACGCGGTCGGGGTGGCCGAGGCCCGTCGCCAGCTCGACGCGGCGTACGCATGGCTCGACGGCGCGATCGGCGACGACCGGGCGACGGGCGACCGCTTCACCCTCGCCGACTGCGCCGCCGCCCCGGCGCTGTTCTACGCCGACTGGGCGCACCCGCTGGGCACCGCGTGGCCGCGCGTGAGCGCGTACCGCGCCCGCCTGCTCGCCCGGCCGTCGGTGGCGAGGACGGTCGACGAGGCGCGACCGTATCGGGGGTATTTCCCATTGGGGGCGCCGGACCGGGATTAATACCTCGACCGACACGATGGGTAATTACGTTGCAGTTGTGCCCAAACAATCTTAATAAATATGGATCACCCAATGCAAATGCCATTTCTTCCAATTTGCGCACGTACATGACACACTAAGCCGCCTTGTCCCTGATGAACTGCAGCGGATCCGTCGGCATTATATAGATCAATATCGATATAACAGGTTTTGTCTTCAACATAGTATGAGAACAGAACTTCGCCGCGACTATCCAGTAATTCGTAACCTTCTTGTTGTAGCCTGCGCCTCTGGGTCCATCCTGCAGGTGCCGGCCCCTTGGGGAAACTGTCGATCAGTACGCCTGAGGTGCCATCATGCATAAACAAGCGGCCGTTGAAGACAAACTCACCGTCCACAATCTGGCCTTCAAGCCACATGTCCGCTCCCGTCGGAACGCCAAACTGGAAATAGTCAGTGAGATTGGTAAAAATGCTGAAGGCGGGATCGCCAGGGCGTACGTTGAACCGATTGCCCTGCATTACTGCTGTCATGTCCGGTACCCCCGCCACTATCCCACCTAGCATAGCCCTTCCCGCTAAGATAAACTACCGACTCGGGCGGGATTGAAGCTCACCCATCCAAATTCGGCCGCAGCCAAGTCTCCGCCTGCTCGACCGCCACCCCCCGCCGCCTGGCGTAATCCGCGACCTGGTCCTTGCCCACGCGCGCGACGCCGAAGTAGCTCGCCTCTGGCGACGCGAAATAATAGCCGCTGACCGCCGCCGTCGGTAGCATCGCGAAGCTTTCGGTGAGCGTAATGCCGGTCGCGGCGGTCGCCCCCAACAGCTCGAACAGCTCGGGTTTCACGCTGTGGTCGGGGCATGCAGGATAGCCCGGCGCGGGGCGGATGCCGGCGTATTTCTCGCGGACGAGGTCGTCGGGGCTGAGCTGCTCGAGCGGCGCGTACCCCCAATATTCGCGGCGGACGCGCTCGTGGAGGTGTTCGGCGAAGGCTTCGGCGAGGCGGTCGGCTAATGCCTTCAAAAGAATGTCGTTATAGTCGTCGTGCGCGGCCTTGAAGCGCGCGAGGTGGGGTTCGATCCCCTGCCCCGCGGTCACCGCGAAGCCGCCGAGCCAGTCGTCGCCCTCGCTCACGAAATCGGCGAGGCACGAGTTCGGGCGGCCCTCGCGCTTCTCGACCTGCTGGCGGAGGAACGGCACGCGGGTGCGCTCGGTCGTGCGGCTCGCGTCGGTGTAGAGCAGCACGTCGTCGCCGTCGCGCCGTGCCGGCCAGAAGCCGACGACGCCGTTCGCGGTCAGCCATTTCTCGCGGACGATCTGGCTCAGCATCGCCTGCGCGTCGGCGAACAACGCGGTCGCCGCCTCGCCGACGACGGGGTCGGTCAGGATCGCGGGGTAGTTGCCGGCGAGTTCCCACGCGCGGAAGAACGGCACCCAATCGATGTACGGGATCAGGTTTTCAATCGGATAGTCGGCGAGGACGACACCCTCGGGCCGCTTCGGTGTGACCGGCGGGTGCTTGGCGAAGTCCGCGACGTACGCATTGGCGCGCGCGACCGCGAGCGGCACGAGCTTGCTGTCGCCCTTGTTCGCGCGGGCGACGCGGATCGCCTCGTATTCGTGCGCGGTGCGCTCGACGAGTTCGTCCTTGATCGTCTCGCTGACCATCGCGCCCGCGACGCCGACCGCGCGGCTGGCGTCGAGGACATGGATCGTCGGGCCCTTGTACGCCGGCGCGATACGGAGCGCGGTGTGGACCCGGCTCGTCGTCGCCCCGCCGATCAGGAGCGGCATCGTCATGCCCGCGCGCTGCATTTCGGCGGCGACGGTCACCATCTCGTCCAATGACGGCGTGATCAGCCCCGACAGCCCGATCATGTCGGCATTATGGTCGTTCGCGGCTTTCAGGATCGTCGACCACGGGACCATGACGCCGAGGTCGACGACCTCGAAATTGTTGCACTGGAGGACGACGCCGACGATGTTCTTGCCGATGTCGTGGACGTCGCCCTTGACCGTCGCCATGACGATGCGGCCCTTCGACGACGCGCCCTCGCTTTTCTCCGCCTCGATATATGGCAGCAGGTGGGCGACCGCCTTCTTCATCACGCGCGCCGACTTGACGACCTGCGGCAGGAACATCTTGCCCGCACCGAACAGGTCGCCGACGACGTTCATGCCCGCCATCAGCGGGCCTTCGATGACGTCGATCGGGCGCGTCGCGTCGAGCCGGGCGAGTTCGGTGTCGTCGACAACATACGCGTCCAAGCCTTTGACAAGAGCGTATTCAAGCCGCTTGGCGACGGGCCAGCCGCGCCACTCCTCGGTCGCCTTTTCGGCTTGGACGCCGCCCTTGAACTTGTCGGCGAGGTCGACCAACCGTTCGGTGTTGGTGACGCCTTCAAGGCGAGCAGGCCGGTTGAGGATGACATCCTCGCACGCGTCGCGAAGTTCGGGGTCGATCGTGTCGTAGACGTCGAGCTGCCCGGCGTTGACGATGCCCATATCGAGCCCCGCCGCGATCGCGTAATACAGGAACACGGAATGCATCGCGCGGCGGACGGGCTCGTTGCCGCGGAAGCTGAACGACATGTTCGATACGCCGCCCGAGATGCGCGCGTGCGGACAGCGAAGCTTGATCGCGCGGCACGCCTCGATGAAGTCGACGCCGTAATTGTCGTGCTCCTCGATTCCCGTCGCGACCGCGAAGATGTTGGGATCGAAGATGATCTCGTCCGCCGGGAAACCGTCGGCGACGAGCAGGTCGTACGCGCGGCCGCAAATCTCGACCTTGCGCGCGGCGGTGTCGGCCTGGCCTTGTTCGTCGAACGCCATGACGACGGCGGCGGCGCCGTACATCCGGCATTTACGCGCGTGGCTGAGGAACGGTGCCTCGCCTTCCTTCATGCTGATCGAATTGACGATCGGCTTGCCCGAAACGCATCGCAAGCCGGCTTCGATCACCGCCCACTTCGAGCTGTCGATCATGACCGGTACGCGCGCGATGTCGGGTTCGGCGGCGATCAGCTTAAGGAAGGTGGTCATCGCCACCTCGGCGTCGAGCAGCCCTTCGTCCATGTTGACGTCGATGATCTGCGCGCCGTTCTCGACCTGCTGCCGCGCGACCTCGACGGCGGCGGTATAGTCGCCGCCCATGATCAGCTTCTTGAATGCCGCCGAGCCGGTAACGTTGGTCCGCTCGCCGATGTTAACGAAAGTCGCGCGCGACGGTGCCGGGGCGTCGTCGTCGAGCTTGAACGCGGTCGCCATCAGGCGGCCTCGCTCATGACCATCGGGTCGAGTCCGGCAAGGCGGAGCGCCGACGGCGGGTGCGGGACCCTGCGCGTCGGCTTGCCCGCGACTGCCTTCGCCATCGCCGCGATATGCGCCGGGGTCGAGCCGCAGCAGCCGCCGACGATGTTGACCAGACCCTGCGCGACCCATTCGCCGATGAACTCGCCGGTGGTGTGCGGGTGCTCGTCGTATTCGCCGAGGTCGTTCGGCAGCCCGGCGTTCGGGTAGACCATGACGAGCGCGTCGGCGATCGGGCTCAGTGCCTGGACGTGCGGGCGGAGCAGGTCGGCCCCGAACGCGCAGTTGAGGCCGATCGTCAGCGGCCGCGAATGGCGGACGGTGTACCAGAATGCCTCGACCGAATGGCCCGACAGGTTGCGCCCGCTCATGTCGGTGATTGTCATCGAGATCATCAGCGGGATTTCGGTGCCGCGTTCCTCGGCCAATTCCATCACCGCGACGATCGCCGCCTTGGCGTTGAGCGTGTCGAAGATCGTCTCGATCAGGATGAAATCGGCCCCGCCGTCGAGCAATGCCGCCGCCTGGTCGGCGTACACCGCCTTGACCTCGTCGAAGCCGACCGCGCGGAAACCGGGGTCGTTGACGTCGGGCGACAGCGACAGCGTCTTGTTGGTCGGTCCGACCGCCCCGGCGACGAAGCGCGGCCGCCCGTCGCGGGCTTCGTACTCATCGGCGGCGGTGCGCGCGATCCGGGCGGCGGCGAGGTTCATCGCGCGCACGAGGTGGACAGCGTTATAGTCACCCTGGCTGATCGTGTTGGCGTTGAAGGTGTTGGTCGAGACGATGTCCGACCCGGCGTCGAGATATTCGCGGGTGATCGCGTCGATCACGTCGGGGCGCGTCAGGACGAGCAGGTCGTTATTGCCCTTCTGGTCGTCGGTCAGGTCGTAGTCGCCGCGATAATCGGCCTCGGTCAGCTGGTACGACTGGATCATAGTGCCGAACGCGCCGTCGGTGAGAAGAACGCGCTTGGCAGCCTCACGGCGGAGGCGAGTGGCGGCGGCGGACTGGATCATGCGGCGAGTTCCTGCGTGGCGGGTAGGGCTGCCGCGCGCATGCCGAGCATGTGGCAGATCGCGTAGCTCAGCTCGGCGCGGTTGAGCGTGTAGAAATGGAAATCGCGGACGCCGCCCGCGTACAGGCGGCGGCACAGTTCGGCGGCGACGGTCGCCGCGACGAGCTGGCGTGTCGCCGGCTTGTCGTCGAGCCCGTCGAACAGCCGCGCGAGCCACGGCGGGACGGTAGTGTTGCAGCTCGCCGCCATCTTGCGGAGCATTGCGAAATTGCTCACCGGCAGGATGCCCGGCAGGATCGGCGCGGTGACCCCGGCGGCGGCGGCGGCGTCGCGGAAGCGGAAAAACGTGTCGGGCTCGAAAAAGAACTGGCTGATCGACCGCGTTGCCCCGGCGTCGATCTTGCGGCGCAGCGCATCGATGTCGTCGGCGGCGCACGTCGCGTCGGGATGCAGCTCGGGGTACGCCGAGACCGACAGCTCGAAATCGGCGACACGCTTCAACCCCGCGACGAGGTCGGCGGCGCTGGCATAGCCGTCGGGCCGCGCGGCGAACTTTTCGCCCGCGCGCGGCGGGTCCCCGCGCAGCGCGACGATATGCCGGACGCCCGCCGCCCAATAATCGCGCGCGACGGCGTCGATTTCGTCGCGTGAGGCATCGACGCAGGTGAGATGCGCGGCGGGCCTGAGCGGCGTGTCGCGGACGATCCGCGCGACGGTCGCGTGGGTCCGCTCGCGCGTCGTTCCCCCAGCGCCGTAGGTCACCGAGACGAAGCTCGGCGCGAGCGGGGTCAGCGTCTCGACCGACTCCCACAATGTCCGCTCCATCGCGTCGGTCTTGGGCGGAAAGAATTCGAACGACACGTTGATGTCGCCCGGCAGGTCGGCGAACAGCGGGGTGCCGAGCGCGCGCGCGGCCTCGGCCATCTGGGGAAGCGACAGGCTCATGCGGCACGCCTTCGGGCTTGGGGGGTCCGCTCGCCGAGCCACAGGCTGACGGTCAGCGGGAACCCGGGGGTCGTGATATGGACGGTGCGCGTCACCGCGAGCCCCGCCCCGCGCAGCCAGCCGCCGACCTGCGCATCGTCAAAGCCCAGGCGGGCATGGGCATGGCGGGCGCGCAATTCCTCGCGGTCGTGCGGGGCGAAATCGACGACGAGCAGCCGACCGTCGACGCCGAGGACGCGTGCCGCCTCGCCGATGACGCGCTCGGGCGTGTCGGCGAAGTGGAGCACCTGATGCAGCACGACGGTGTCGGCGCTGCCGTCGGGGCGCGGCAGCGCGTACATGTCGGCATGGCGGACCTCGGCATGGCCGAGTCCCGCCGCCTCGATCTTGCCGCGCGCGACGCGGAGCATTTCGGGCGAGCGGTCGACGCCGATCGCCGAAGCCGCGCCGGGACCGAGCAGCTCGATCATGCGCCCGGTGCCGGTGCCGATGTCGAGCAGCCGCCCGACCGGGTCGCCGCCGAGCAGCTCGACGATCGCCGCCTCGACGTCGCAGTCGGCGGCGTGGAGCGAACGGATCCCGTCCCAGTCGGCGGCGTGCGCGGCGAAATACGCCGCCGCCGCGCTCGCGCGTTCGGCGCGGACGTCGGCGAGGCGGGCGAGGTCGCTTGCCGCCGACTCGCGATACGCATCGAGCAGGTCGAGCACCGGCCCGACCCGCGCCGCATCACCGAGCCGCACGAACACCCACGCACCTTCCTTGGCGCGGTGGAGCAGTCCGGTGTCGGCGAGGATCTTCAAATGGCGCGAGACGCGCGGCTGGCTCTGGCGCAACACCGCCGCGAGCTCGCCGACCGCAAGCTCGATATGCCGCACGAGCAGCACGATCCGCAGCCGGGTCGGATCGGCCAGCGCACGCAGGATCGGAAGCGTCGAACTCATGCGCAGGGATATAAACATATCTTTATATGAGGTCAACCGAGATGGCGACGCTTGTGGCCCGGAATGCTTTGTGGCACCGCCTCAAGCGCTGGTTTTCGAGGGATTTACATGCGCCATTCCGTCGTCGAGCGTCTCGTCGCCAGCGCGCTCGTCGTCGCGGTCGGCGCGTGCGCGACACCTCACCCGGGGAGCATGGCGGGGGCGTATCGCGATCCGTATGAGACGACGAATCGCAAGTTGTACACGTTCAACAAGCAACTTGATCATTATGCGCTGCTGCCCGCGGCGAAGGTCTACCGCGCCGTCGTGCCCGGTGCCGCGCGCCGCGGCGTGTCGAACGGTCTGAGCAATCTCGACGAGCCCGTGTCGTTCATCAACGCCGTGCTTCAGGGCAAGATCAAGCAGGCGTTCCGCACGGTCGACCGCTTCATGCTCAACACCGTGCTTGGCGTCGGTGGCCTCGCCGACGTCGCGACCGACCTCGGTCGCCCCGAGGAAAAAGAGGATTTCGGTCAGACCTTCGCGGTGTGGGGGATCAAGTCGGGGCCGTATTTGATGCTGCCGTTCTTCGGCCCGTCGACGGTCCGCGACGGGGTAGGGCTCGGCGTCGAATTCGCCGTCGACCCGGTGCCCTACGTTCGCAATGCGGTCATCAACTGGAAATTCTATTACTCGGTCGCCGAATTCGGCTTGAAGGCGGTCGACCTCCGGTCGGCGCTGATCGACGCCGATGCCGACGGGTTGCTCGCGAGCAGCCTCGACGAATATGCGACGGTGCGGTCGGCGTATCTTCAGCGGCGGCAGTCGCAGATCTACGACGGCAACCCGCCCGACGAGGACGAGGCAGTGCCCGCCGATGCGCCGCTCGCGCCGGGCGGGACGATGCAGCCCCCGCCGCCGATAACCCCGGTGCCGAGCGCGAGCGACAAGCCGACCGCCGCGGAGACGATCACGGGCGGCGCGGCGACCCCCGCTGCCGCCGCGAACGCCCCATGATCCGGAAGCTCGCCGTCGCGGCGCTGGTGACGCTCGCGGCGTGCGCCAAGGCCCCCGACCCCGCCGCGACCGCGAGCGCACACGAGATCGACGCCGGGATGCGCAAGGCGGTCGAAGATACCGACGCCGCCCGGCGCGAGGCGACCGCCCCGCCGCGACCGCTGGTTGCCGCGAAACCCTAACGCACGCTCAGCCGCTGAATTTGATCGGGTCATAAATACTCGACGCCGACACGAAAAAGGGCCGCGGTTCGCACCGCGGCCCTTCGTTCGTTCGAGCGTCGGTGCCGGACCTAGAAGTCCATTCCGCCCATGCCGCCCATGCCGCCGCCGCCCATGCCGCCGCCGCCCATGCCGCCGCCCATTCCGCCCGACTTGTCGTCGGCGGGCTGATCGGTGATCGCGGCTTCGGTGGTGATCAGCAACGACGCGACCGACGCGGCGTCCTGCAACGCGGTGCGGACGACCTTTGTCGGGTCGATCACGCCGCTCGTCATCAGGTTCTCGTACGTGTCGGTCTGCGCGTTGAAGCCGATGTTCTGGTCGGCCCCGTCGAGCAGCTTGCCCGAAATCACCGCCCCGTCATGCCCGGCGTTCTGGGCGATCTGGCGAACCGGCGCGAACAGCGCCTTGCGGATGATGTCGATGCCGCGCGTCTGGTCGTCATTCGCACCCTTCATGCCGTCGAGCGCCTTGGTCGCGTAGAGCAGCGCGGTACCGCCCCCGGGGACGACACCCTCTTCGACCGCCGCGCGGGTCGCGTGCAGCGCGTCGTCGACGCGGTCCTTGCGCTCCTTGACTTCGACCTCGGTCGAGCCGCCGACCTTGAGAACGGCGACGCCGCCCGCGAGCTTGGCGAGACGCTCCTGCAGCTTTTCCTTGTCGTAGTCCGAGGTGGTGATCTCGATCTGCGCACGGATCTGCTCGACGCGGCCCTTGATCGCATCGGCATCACCCGCGCCGTCGATGACGGTCGAGTTGTCCTTGTCGATCGTGACGCGCTTGGCCTGGCCGAGCATCGCCAGCGTGACGTTCTCGAGCTTGATGCCGAGGTCCTCGCTGATCATCTGACCGGCGGTCAGGATCGCGATGTCCTCGAGCATCGCCTTGCGACGATCGCCGAAGCCGGGAGCCTTGACCGCGGCGACCTTGAGGCCACCGCGCAGCTTGTTGACGACGAGCGTGGCGAGCGCCTCGCCCTCGACGTCCTCGGCGATGATCAGCAGCGGACGGCCCGACTGGACGACTGCTTCGAGCACCGGCAGCAGCGCCTGCAGGTTCGACAGCTTCTTCTCGTTGATCAGGATGTACGGGTTTTCGAGTTCGACCGACATCTTCTCGGGGTTGGTGATGAAGTACGGCGACAGATAGCCGCGATCGAACTGCATGCCCTCGACGACATCGAGTTCGAAATCGAGACCCTTGGCCTCCTCGACGGTGATGACGCCTTCTTTGCCGACCTTTTCCATCGCTTCGGCAATCTTTTCGCCGACGACGGTGT
>JBBSFF010000061.1:0-9678 GCA_038238995.1 Sphingomonadales bacterium | reverse complement strand
CCGTGCCGCCGCGACGTCGGGCAGCGCGAAGTTCTTCCTCGGCACCGACTCCGCCCCGCACGCGGTCGACTCCAAGGAGGCGGCGTGCGGCTGCGCGGGGGTGTTCAACGCGCCGTATGCGATGGAAAGCTATGCCGCGGTGTTCGACGCGGAGGGCGCGCTCGACCGGCTCGAGGGCTTCGCTTCGGTGCACGGCCCGGCGTTCTACCGCCTGCCGGTTAACCCCGGGACGATCACCCTCGCGCGAGCCCAAACCGAGGTGCCCGACCGAATCGGCGACCTCGTCCCATTCCACGCGGGCGAGACGCTCAGCTGGCGGATCGTCGGCTAGCCCGCGAACACCCGCGCCATCGCCGCCTTCGCCTCGGCCTCGATCGCGCTCAGGTGGTCCGCATCGACGAAGCTTTCGGCGTAGATCTTGTACACGTTCTCGGTCCCCGACGGGCGCGCGGCGAACCAGCCGTTCGCGCTCGCGACTTTGACCCCGCCGATTGCCGCGCCGTTGCCCGGCGCGGTGGTGGTGACCGCGGTGACCGGGTCGCCTGCGAGCGTCCCCGCGAATGCCGCCGTCTCGAGCGTCTTGAACGCCGCCTTCTGCGCGGGCGACGCAGGGGCATCGGTGCGCGCGTAGAACGGCTCGCCGAGAGCGGCAGTGAGGCGCGTGTAGCGCGCCGCCGGGTTCTCCCCGGTCGCGGCGGTCATCTCGGCGGCGGCGAGGCCGAGGATCAGCCCGTCCTTGTCGGTCGTCCACGCGCTCCCGTCGCGGCGGAGGAACGACGCCCCCGCACTCTCCTCGCCGCCGAACGCGATGCTGCCGTCGCGCAAGCCGCCGACAAACCATTTGAACCCGACCGGCACCTCGACCACCGACCGCCCATGCGCGGCGGCGACGCGGTCGAGCATCGCGCTGGTGACGACGGTCTTGCCGACCGCGGCAGTCGCGCTCCAGCCCGGGCGGCACCCGAGCAGATAATCGATCGCGGCCGACAGATAATGGTTCGGGTTCATCAGCCCGGCGGGGGTGACGATGCCGTGGCGGTCGGCGTCGGGATCGTTGGCGAAGGCGATGTCGAACTTGTCCTTCATGCCGATCAGCCCGGCCATCGCGGGCGCGCTCGAACAGTCCATCCGGATCTTGCCGTCCCAGTCGGGCGGCATGAAGCCGAATGCCGGGTCGACGACCGCGTTGACCACCGTCAGGTCGAGGCCATAGTCGTCGGCGATCCGCGCCCAATAGCCGACCCCCGCCCCGCCGAGCGGGTCGACGCCGATACGGACCCCGGCGCGGGCGATGACCGCCATGTCGATCACGCTGCCGAGGTCGCCGACATAGTGCGCGACATAGTCGAACGGGGTCCCGTTCGGCGCGGCGCGGCGAACCCCGGCGAGCTTGCCCGCGAGCAATTCGTTCGCGCGGCGCTCGATCCAGCCGGTCGCCGCCGTGTCGGCGGGGCCGCCGTCGGGGCCATTATATTTGAAGCCGCCGTCGCGCGGCGGGTTGTGCGACGGGGTGATGACGACGCCGTCGGCGAGGTGCGCGTCGCGGCCGGCGTTGTATGTCAGGATCGCGTGGCTGATCACCGGCGTCGGGGTGTACCCGCCGCCCGCATCGACCATCACCGTCACGCCGTTGCCCGCGAACACTTCGAGCGCCGAGGCGAGCGCGGGCTCGGACAGCGCGTGCGTGTCGCGCCCGATGAACAGCGGCCCGTCGATCCCCTGCCCCGCGCGCCAGTCGCACACGCCTTGGGTCACGGCGAGGATATGCGCCTCGTTGAACGCGGTATCGAGCGCCGACCCGCGATGCCCCGACGTCCCGAACGCAACGCGCTGCGCGGGGTCGGCGGGGTCGGGAGTGAGCGTGCTGTACGCGGCGAGGAGCGCGGCAATTTCGGTCATGACCGTGCTCCTAACAACCCTCGCCTGCCGACGAAAGCGGCGAACCGATGCTAAGTCCGCGACCGCGTGGCACCGTGGGGCACCAATGATGAGAAGGTTCGAATTCCGTACTGTGCGCCCGGCGCGAAAATGATACTTCAATATTAATGCCGCCTTAATGGTGGCACTTGCGCGACGGTCCCCGAGCCCGCGGCTTGGGCGATGTTCATCATGGGCTTCGGCCTCATCGGCTCGGGTTTGCGTCGCCGCACGGCTGCCGCCATCGCCTGACGCTCCGCGCGGCTCGGTCGGCGTTTCGGACCGTGTCGCCGATCGGGTCGATCGTCAGCCGCCATCCCCTGCTTTCCCGGGTCGGCGCGTGCGGGTAGGACCGCGCGATGCGCCCCCGTGATTTCCTCCTCCTCGTCGCCGTCTGCCTGATCTGGGGCTTCTCCAACGTCGTGTCGAAGGTCGTCGTCGGGCAGTGGCACGTGCCGCCGCTGTTCTTCGCCGCGCTGCGCTTTGCGATGGTCGCCGCGGTCACGCTGCCGTGGCTGCGCCCGGTGCCGCGCCCGGTCTGGCGGATCGTCGCGGTCGGGCTGCTGATGGGTGGCGGCAGTTTCGCGCTGCTGTTCATCGGCCTGCAGACCGCGACCCCTTCGGCGGCGGCGGTCGTGGTTCAGCTCGGCGTGCCGTTCACGACTTTGCTGTCGGTCGTCGTGCTCGGCGAGCGGATCCATTGGCGGCGCGCGGTTGGCATCGGCCTGACGCTCGCCGGGGTCGTCCTTGTCGTCTGGCATCCGGAGGGCGTCGCGATGTCGCGCGGGCTGGGGTTCATCGTCGCCTGCGCCGCCGCCGGATCGCTCGGCGCGATCCTGATGAAGCAGATGGAAAACGTCGCGCCGCTGCGCTTCCAGGCGTGGGTCGCGCTCGTTTCGCTCGTGCCGCTGGCGCTGGCGAGCGCGCTCGTCGAGCACGGGCAGGTCGCCACCGCGCTCGCCGCCGGATGGCCGTTCGCGGCGGCGATTCTATTCTCCGCCTTCGCCGTCAGCCTGTTCGCGCACACCAGCTATTACGGCCTGATCGCGCGCTACGAGGCGAATTTGCTCGCGCCGCTGACGCTGATGACGCCGCTCGCGACGATCGCCTTCGGGGTCGCGCTGACCGGCGACCGGCTCGACCCGCGGATGATCGCCGGTACGGCACTGGCGCTGACCGGCGTGCTGATCATCGCGCTGCGGCGGACGGCGGTGAACCCGCTGCTGATCCGCACCGACCGCCCCTGATCCGAAGGGCATTCGGCTCGACGCGGGGTTCCCACGCTTGGCCTCATCGTGCGAAGCGATCGCGCGGGATATTCACGGTGTGGGAGTAACCCTTTCACGTCGGTATCGTATTTGGGGAGAGAAGGTTTGGCCACGCGCCACACCCGCGCCGCGGCCTTGCTGTCGGTGACGGCCACGCTTGCGGCGTGCAGCGGTGGCGGCTCGTCGCCGACCGTGACGCCCACGGCGACCGCGCCGGCCCCGGTCGTCGTCGTCACCACCGGCGATGCGGTCCGCCTCGCCAAGCAGGCGACCTTCGGCCCGACACAGGCGCTCGCCGACCATATCGCCGCTGCCGGCACGAGCGCGTGGCTCGACGAGCAGTTCGCCGCGTCGGGGAGCAATTACAACGACCTCGTCACCCGCGCCGTCGCGCGCAACTTCTGCACCGCGATGGTTCCGGCGGTCGCGACGTGCAACCGCGACTATCTGTCGTCGACGCCGGTGGCGATGGAGTTCTACGCCCATGCCGTCGGCAACGGCGACCAGCTGCGCCAGCGCGTCGCCTTCGCCCTGTCGCAGATCATCGTCGCGTCGGATTTCGAGGTCCACAGCACCGCCGGACTCGCCGGGTTCGACCAGTTGCTGCTCGACAACGCGTTCGGCAATTACCGGACGATCCTGCGCATGGTGACGCTCAACGCGTACATGGGCGACTATCTCGACATGGTCGACAGCGCGAAGGCCGCGCCGAACGAGAATTACGCGCGTGAGCTGATGCAGCTGTTCTCGACCGGGATCAATCAGCTCAACGCCGACGGCAGCCTCAAGGTCGACGCGAGCGGTGCGCCGATCCCCAACTACACCGCCGCCGACGTCCACGACATCGCCCGCGCGCTGACCGGCTGGACCTATGCCCGCCTCGCCGGGGCGGCGGCGAACGACGGCAACCAGGTCGATTATTCGAAGCCGATGGTGATGAACCCCGCGCAGTTCGACGGCACCGCGAAATCGTTCCTCGGCACGGCGGTGGCGGCGGGCGCGACGCAGGATGCGAACATCGACGCGGTCGTCGACGCGGTGTTCGCCAACGCCTCGACCCCGGCGTTCGTATCGAAGTTCCTGATTCAGCAGCTCGTCATGTCGAACCCGTCGGCGGCGTATGTCGGGCGCGTGTCGGCGGTATTCGCCAACAATGGCGCGGGCGTCCGCGGCGACCTGAAGGCGGTGATCCGCGCGATCCTGACCGACGCCGACGCGCGCGGCGTCGCCAAGACCGGGGCGAGCGACGGCAAGCTCAAGGAGCCGGTGCTGTTCTCGCTCGCCCTCGCCCGGGTGCTCGGTGCCAAGTCGGACGGCTATGTCTTCGTCACCCGCGACCTCGGCACCGGCGAGCAGCCGTTCCGTTCGCCGTCGGTGTTCAATTTCTACCCGCCCGATTATCCGCTGCCGCTCGGCGGCGGGCTCGTCAGTCCACCAACCAAGCTGATGACCGCGTCGACGATCCTCGCGCGTCACAACCTCGCGTACGACTGGACCGTCAGCGGCGACAACCGCAGCGAGTTCGCCCCGGTCGCGAGCATCACCGGCGCGACCGGCACCCAGCTCGACCTGTCGCCGTGGGAGGCGCTGACCGATCCGGCGAAGCTGGTCGACGCGATCGATCTGATCCTGCTCAACAACACGATGACGTCGCAGCAGCGGACCGCGCTGCTCGGGGCGATTACCGCGATCACCGACCCCGTGCCCGCGACCCAGGCGCACAAGCGCGCGCAGACCGCGCTCTACATCGTCGCCGCCTCCCCGCAGTTTCAGGTCGATCGGTAGCACCATGACCGTATCCCGCCGCGATTTCCTCCGCCTGACCGCCGGTGCCAGCGCCGTCGCGATGCTCGGCCAGCTCGGCCAGAGCGCCGCGCTCGCCGACGGCACCTCGTCGTACCGCGCGATGGTCGGGGTGTTCCTGTTTGGCGGGGCCGACAACTGGAACATGATCGTCCCCACCGACACGCGCTACGCCGCCTATGCGACCGGGCGAAGCGCGCTGCTCGCGCTGCCGCAGGCGTCGCTGACGGCATTGCCCGACGTGCCGTTCGGCCTCCACCCGAGCTTCGCGCCGCTGCTGCCGGCGTGGACCGAGGGCGCGATGAGCGCGGTGCTCAACGTCGGCACGCTGTTCCAGCCGCTGACCAAGGCGCAGTACGTCGCCTCGCCTAACCTGCGCCCGCTCGCGCTGATGAGCCACGCCGATCAGCAGAACGAGTGGCAGGGCCTGCGGATGCGCGACCCGAACCTCGACGGCTTCATGGGCCGCGCCGCCGACCGCGAGGCGCCGCTCGCCGTGCCCGACCTGATCTCGCTCGGCGGCTCGACACTCGCGGTGATCGGCAAGTCGTCGTCGCCGCTGATCCTGCCGTCGAACGGCAGCCTCGTGCGCAACGGCTATAACGCGGCAGCGACCGACACGCCGACTGTCACGCGGCAGGCGGCGAACACCGCGTTCGCCGACGCGACCGGGCTCGGCACGCCGACGACCGTCACCTCGACCGAGATCAGCGGCGGCTATGCGATGGCGCTGACGACCAACGCGATCATCAGCGCGGCGACGTCGACCGTCGACCAGTATTTCAAGAACCCGACGACCGGCGCGACGTTGACCAGCGACGTCTCGCGCCAATTGCTCCGCGTCGCGCGGATGATCGAGGCGCGCGGCACACTCGGCCATTCGCGGCAGACTTTCTTCGTCAGCCAGGGTGGGTACGACACGCATTCGAACCAGGTCGACGCCGCTTCGACGACGACCGGCACGCAGGCGGGGCTGTACGCCGACCTCGCCCAGGCGCTCGCCGGCTTCTACAACGCGATGAAGGCGCTCGGCCTTGGCGACAACGTCACCGCGTTCACCATGTCGGACTTCGGGCGGACGTTCCGCGCCAACGCTCAGCGCGGCAGCGACCATGCGTGGGGCAACAACCACATCGTCGTCGGCGGCGCGGTCAAGAACCGGACCGTGTTCGGGGCGTACCCCGACGTGACGCTCGGCGGCAATCAGGACGTCGACACCAACGGCCGCTGGATCCCGACGACCGCGGTCGAGGAATATATCGGCGCGGTCGCGACGTGGTACGGCGTCGCCCCCGCCGACCTGCCGTACGTCTTCCCCAACTACGCGACGTGGACGACCGCCCCGCGCGGGTTGTTGCCGCTGTTCGGCTAGGGTCCTCGACGCCGAGCGACGTTGTGCGGGGGACTGGTGCGGCAGCGATCCGCGGTCACGCCCGCTCGTCCTTCGGCGACTCCATGACGATGTACGACGTGATGCTCGCCAGCCCGGGGATGACGCCGAGGACTTCGGTGTGGAAATACTTGTACGCCGCAAGGTCGCGGACCTCGACGCGGAGCAGGTATTCGATGCCGCCGGTGACGTTGTGGCACTCGCGCACTTCGGGGGCGGAGGCGACCGCGGCTTCGAACTTGGCCTGCGCCGCCTTGGTGTGCGTCGCGAGGCCGACGGTGACATAGGCGAGGAACCCCGCGCCGCGCACGGCCGCGTCGATCACCGCGCGATAGCCGCGGATCGTCCCCTCGCGCTCGAGTTCCTGCACCCGCCGCAGGCATGCCGACGGCGACAGCCCGACGCGACAGGCGAGCTCGATATTGCTGACACGGCCGTCGCGGGTCAGCTCGCGCAATATATTGCGGTTTATGAGGTCGAGTTCAGTCATAAGTTGCACTTATAGTCGATCTGGACACGTGTTCGCAATTAAGTTTGTTAAGTTAGGCGCTATACCGTGCGTGCCATGACGCCAAGCCTCCTTCTCGCCCTCGTCGCCTTCGCGCTCGTCTCGTCGATCACGCCGGGGCCGAACAACCTGATGCTGATGGCGTCCGGGACCAATTTCGGGCTGCGCCGGACGGTGCCGCATATGCTCGGCGTCGCCATCGGCTTCACGCTGATGATCGTGCTGGTGGGCGCGGGGCTGGTGACGGTGATCGGGCTGATCCCCGGCGCGCTGATCGCGATCAAATGGCTCAGCATCGCCTATCTGCTGTATCTCGCATGGAAGATCGCGACCGCCGCGCCGAAGCCGCTGACCGGCAAAAGCGCTGCAAAACCAATGACCTTCCTCCAGGCGGCGGCGTTCCAGTGGATCAATCCCAAGGCGTGGACGATGGCGCTGACGGCGGTGTCGGCGTACATCCCGGCGGACAATCCACGGGCCGGGCTGCTGATCGTCGCGCTGGTCTTCGGCGCGGTCAACCTGCCGAGCGTCGGGCTGTGGGCGGCGATGGGGGGGTCGCTCCGCGGCTTCCTCGCCGACCCGAAGCGGTTGCGGATGTTCAACGTCGCCGCCGCGCTGACGCTGGTCGCGACGCTGTATCCGGTGGTGATGCACTAGGGTAGGCGGGGCGCATGACCCGTCCCGCCACCGCTGCCGACCCCGCCGAAGCCGTCGCCTTCCTCGCGGCGAACCCGCAAATCGCCTTCGTCGACCTGTTCTTCACCAACCTCAGCGGCGTCCCGCGCGGCAAGCGGTTGCGGCGGCACGAGATCGAGGGGGCGTACGCCGACGGCCGCTACATGCCGGGGTCGGTCCTCGTCGTCGACATCACCGGGCTCGATATCGAGGAAGGCGGCATGGTCTGGGCCGATGGCGACGCCGACCGCCTCGCGTGGCCCGTGCCGGGGACACTCGCCCGCGCGCCGTGGCAGGGGGCCGACAGCGCGAGCGCAATGCTTGCGATGCACGAGCTCGACGGGGGGGCCTGCACGCTCGACCCGCGCGCGGTCCTCGCCCGCGTCCTCGACCGCTTCGCCGCCGACGGCCTGACCCCGGTTGTCGCGTGCGAGCTCGAATTCTACCTGCTCGACGCGGTGCGGACCGCCGATGGCGGGATTCAGCCGCCGCCGGGGCCCGACGGCCGCCACGACCCGCACCCGCGCGTCTACGGCATCGACCAGCTCGACGCCGACGCCGGGTTCCTACGCGACCTTTGGGCGGCGTGCGACGCGATGGGGGTGCCCGCCGGGGCGGCGATCTCCGAATACGCCGCCGGCCAGTTCGAGGTGACCCTCGCGCACAAGGCCGACGCGCTCGCCGCCTGCGACGATGCCGTCCGGTTTAAGATTGCGACGAAGGGCTGCGCTGCGGCCCGCGGCATGGTCGCGACCTTCATGGCGAAGCCCTACCCCGACCGCGCGGGCAGCGGGCTCCACATCCACGTCAGCATCGACGACGCGGCGGGGCTCAACATCTTCGCCGCCGAGCCGCTGACCGGCACCCCGGCGATGCGGCACGCGGTCGCGGGCGCCGCCGACCTGATCGCCGACGGCATGGCGATCTTCGCGCCGAACGCCAACAGCTACCGCCGCTTCCGCCGCAACAGCTATGCCCCGGTCCGCGCCGGTTGGGGGCTCAACAACCGGACAGTGCCGCTGCGCATCCCCGCCGGGCCGCCCGCCAGCCGTCATATCGAGCATCGCGTCGCCGGGGCCGACGCCAACCCGTATCTCGCGGTCGCCGCGGTCCTCGCCGGCATCCACGACGGGCTGACGCGCCGTGCCGACCCGGGCCCGCCGATCGCGGGAGATGGCTACGGCGAGACCGGCGAGCGACTGCCGACCGACTGGGCGTATGCGATCGAGCGCTTCGCCCGCTCGGAGGTGCTTAGCCACTATCTCGGGGCCGAGGCGGTCGACATGTTCGCCACCGTCAAGCGCGTCGAGCACGAACGCTATACCGCCGTCGTCACCCCGCTCGATTACGATTGGGTGCTGCGCTCGGCGTGACCGCGCCGTCGAGCCGTTACTCGATCGTCGATGCGCCCGGTGCCTCGGCAAAGGCGAAGTACCTGCCGCCGAGGTACGACAGCATGGTGTACACCGGAATGCCGCCGATCTGCGCCAGCCGCGCGTCGAGCCCGAGCCAGCGGTGCAGGGCGATGACCGCCACCAGATTGCCGCCATAAGCGATGCCCGCGACGACGCCCCAGCGCGCGAAGCTCGACAGCCAACCGCCGCGATGCGCGAACGTCCAGTTCCGGTTGAGGACGAAGGCGATCAAGAACCCGACGACGTAGCCGATCAGATTAGCCACCCGATAGTCGACCCCAAAGTGCATCAGCAGATAGATCAGCGCGAGGCCAAGCAGCGTGTTGAAAGCGCCGACCGTCAGGAAGCGGGCGATCTGCACGGGCTACCGGACGCCCCGCGCTGATTGGCCCGCGAGCGCATCGGGAGCGAAGACGGACCGGTCCATGGTGTCACTCCGGCAGGGCGCAGGCCCTGCGTTGCGCGACGGGTTATACGGGCGGCATCGCGCCATGTCACGGACGCCGCCCGTCGCCGGGGTGACTTTGTTGCACCGCACAGTTAGACCGGAGGCATCGTGAGTTCGCGCTAGGATCGTCATGCCTCCACTGCCCACGGTCGCGTCGGACACCCGCAGCACATGGGCGATGCTGGCGGTCCTCCTGGTCGCGCTGTTCATCTGGCAGTTCGGCGACATCGGTCGCACCCCCCTGCAGGCGTGGG
>JBBSFF010000060.1:0-9745 GCA_038238995.1 Sphingomonadales bacterium | reverse complement strand
GGGGCAATCGCGACGTCGACCGGCGCACCCGCACCCGGTGTCGCGCGATACAGGCTTGCGTCCTGATGAATGACCACCGCGCCCGCGACCCGCTCGCGCGCTGCAAGCAACGTCAGCGCCCCCGGCACCGGCGGCGGCAGCGTCACCTGTTCGTATCCTGGTGTCAGGCCGCGCCTGTCGGGGGTGATCCAGATCTGCAGCGAGTGGATCGCCTCGGTCGCGCTCGGGTTCATCTCGGCGTGACGGATGCCGGTCCCGGCGGTCATCCGCTGGATTTCGCCCGCGCGGATGACGGTGGCGTTGCCCATGCTCTCGCGGTGCGCCAACGCCCCGGCGACAATGTACGACACGATCTCCATGTCGGCGTGCCCGTGTTCGCCAAAGCCCGCGCCGGCGGCGATACGGTCCTCGTTGATCACGCGCAGCGGCCCGAAGCCCATGTGCGCGGGGTCGTGATAGTCGGCGAAGCTGAAGCTGAAGCGGGCGTCGAGCCAGCCGATGTTCGAATGGCCGCGCTCGGCCGATTTGCGGACGGTGATCATGGCGGTTGTTCTCCTGTCCCGCGGCATCGGCCGCGGCCGTCCCGGGAGATATGGGAGAGCAGCGCGCCGACCGCAATCGGCGGTGTCGCCAAACCGTAACACACTAGATGTAGTATTTGTTTAGGATTGGCAAGCGGATGCTGGCCGGATGACGAACCACCCGTTGAAGGCTCTCGCCCCCGGCAGCGCGGGTGCGGCCAATCTGCGCAACGCCCCGTCGACGTGGACCGGCGACGACGACGACGGCCATCCCAAGCGCAAGCTGAAGTTCCGCACCGTCTGGATTTCCGACACTCACCTCGGCACGTCGGGGTGCAACGCCGACCTGCTGCTCGACTTCCTCAAGTCGATCCAGCCCGAGACCTTGTACCTCGTCGGCGACATCATCGATGGCTGGCGGCTGAAGCGCGGCTGGTATTGGCCGCCGCGCCACAACGACATCGTCCGCCGCGTCCTCAAGCTGGCGAACAAGGGCACGCGCGTCGTCTACGTCCCCGGCAACCACGACGAGGTGCTGCGCGACTATACCGGCCTCAGCTTCGGCGGCGTCGATGTCGTGGCGGAGGCGATCCACACCACCGCCGACGGTCGGCGGCTGCTCGTCCTCCACGGCGACGAATTCGACGGCGTCGTGCTGTACGCCCGCTGGCTCGCCTTTCTCGGCGACTATGCCTATGCCGCGCTGCTCAAATTGAACGTCGGCTTCAACGTGATCCGCCGCCGCTTCGGCCTGCCGTACTGGTCGCTGTCGGCGTACACCAAGAAGAAGGTCAAGAACGCGGTGTCGTTCATCTCGAGATTCGAGGAGGCGGTCGCGCACGCCGCCGCCGAACGTGGGGTCGACGGCGTCGTCTGCGGCCACATCCACTCGGCCGAAATCCGCCAGTTCGGCGGGGTCACCTATTACAACGACGGCGACTGGGTCGAAAGCTGCACCGCGCTCGTCGAACACGCCAACGGCCGGATGGAAATCGTCGACTGGGCGAAACGCACGGCGGCGCGCGGGGTCGCGGCGGAGCCGGAGCTCGAACTAGTCTAGGGTTTCAGCGGAATGAAAGCTGGGCTGCGCCCGCGACCTCGAAGGCGCTCGCAGCGACGAGCCCGCTTGCAGCCTCGAAGCCGAACATCCTCATGGTATCGCTGATTCGACCGGGAAATGCCGCGGATTCAATAACGGCGGCAATACGATGCGCCTCGTTGGCGCGGTGGCGTCGTCTTTGCGCGCCGTAAGCCACCGCTCATGATAGAGGCCAGCCAGTTCGAGATGAACGGCCCGCGCCGCCGGGTTGCCGGCCTTCTTGGCCGCGTCGAACGACGTGATCATCCGCTGGAGCAGGTATACGGCGTCCTCATCCGTCGTCATCGTCAGGTCCCCCGACAAGTGGCGGCATCACAATGACGGTGATTCGCGACGCCGGATTGATCGTGATCAATACCCGCGATAAATCGGCGATCAGATACGTCGCGGAAACTGCGGCTCGATTTTCGGATTCGCCCGTGGATCGTCGGATTCGAAACTGGCGGTCATCCGCTCGAGCAGGTCGAGCGATTGCTGCATTCGGCCGATCGACTCGCCCGCCGCCGTCGCGACCTCTCGTTTGACCTCGGTCGCGTGGGTCACGACGTCGATCGCCTCGGCGTTCGAGATGACCGACGTATCGACAAGCGCGTGCAGGATGCTCTCCGCCAGCAGCAACGCCGCCTGTCCGTGGGCATCGGGCTCGTCGGCGAGCGAAGTGGGGCGAAAGTCGTCGTCGGATTGGTCGGCGGCCATAGGGTTCACCTGATTGTCTTGGGCGGGAGCGCGACGTCTCTCTGCCGCCGGCGCCTCGGGCTGCATGCCGACGATGTCGAAAGTTTACCGCAATATCGCGCGACGCCACTGATTTCGATCAACGCCGATCGGGCGAAAAGGTGTACGTTAAGCGACATTGGGCCGATGCCCGGGGAAACGGTGTGGCCAATGCTTTCATCGACAAGCTAAATGCGCATGTCTCATTGTCGCGCGACGACATCGCCTTGCTCGAGGCCGAGTGCGCCAATGCCCGCGATGTTCCCGCCCGCTACGACCTGATCCGCGAAGGCGATTCGTCGGGTCCGTTATTCGTAATCTTGAACGGGTGGGCCTGTCGGTATCAGATCCTTCCCGAAGGCGCGCGCCAGATCACCGCGTTCCTGATGCCGGGTGATTGTTGCGACATGCATCTGGGGGAAGGCCATATCATGGACCACAGCATCGCCACCCTGACCGATGCGCGGGTAGCGAGCATCCCACGGACGCGGTTCAGCCATCTGATCGCAACGCGCCCGATGCTTACGCAGGCGCTGTGGTGGGCACAGGTGGTCGACGAAGGCGTGCTGAGAGCATGGATCGTCAGCATGGGTCGCAGAAGCAGTGTCGAGCGCGTCGCCCATCTGATGTGCGAACTGTACATCAGGGCGCGCAACATCGGCCTTACCACTGGCGACGAACTCGAGCTTCCCTTGTCACAGATCGTTCTCAGCGATGCGCTCGGCCTGACTCCGGTTCACGTCAATCGCGTTCTGCGACGGCTGCGATTGCTCGGCATCATGCGACTTCGTGCCGGCGTTCTCGTGATCGACGATATCGCGGAACTCGCGCGGCTCGCGGGTTTCGATGAACAATATCTTCAGCGTAAATTGAAACGCGTCGCCTAGGCGCGCCTCGACCCTGTCCTACATCCCCGCCGATCGGCTAGGCTCGCGGCGACCCACCGTGGAGCCCGAGTCGTTGATTTGCGCCGCCGCTTATTCCGCCCACAGCCGCTCGACCGCCGAGTTCGTAACCCGCTTAAGTTCACGAAAAACACGAATTTCCCGACATTTGTGTGAACTTAAGCTCGTTCCGGTTAATTCCGGCCCTCGATGCGGTTAACCCTCGTCTCCGATGCGTGGACGCCGCAGGTCAATGGGGTCGTGCGGACGCTGACGACGACGGTGGCGCATCTGGAGGCGCGGGGGCATGTCGTCCAAACGATCACCCCCGACCGCTTCGTCTCGGTGCCGTGCCCGACGTACCCGGAGATCCGCCTCGCGCTGACCACCCCGCGCCGGGTCGGCATGATGATTGCCAACTTCCATCCCGAGGCGGTGCATATCGCGACCGAGGGGCCGCTCGGCTGGCTGGCGCGCAACTGGTGCCTCGCGCGCGGGGTGCCGTTCACCACCTCGTTCCACACCCGCTTTCCCGATTATGTCGCGGCGCGGACCGGGCTGTCGCCGGCGTGGCTGTGGCGCTGGCTGGTTAAGTTCCACGCGGCGGCGCGGCACATCCTCGTCGCGACCCCGCGGTTGGCCGACGAGCTCGCCGGCCACGGGCTGACCGCGACGCGGCTGTGGTCGCGCGGGGTCGACGTCGCGCAGTTCAACCCGGGCGTCCCGCCGCCCGCCGCCTATGCCGGGCTGGCGCGCCCGATCATGCTCAGTGTCGGGCGGGTCGCGGTCGAAAAGAACATCGCCGCCTTCCTCGACGCCGCCGTGCCGGGGACCAAGGTCGTCGTCGGCGACGGCCCGGCGCTCGGCGCGATGAAGGCGCGGTACAAGGACGTGATGTTCCTCGGCTCGTTATCGGGAGCCGCCCTCGCCGCCGCCTATGCCGGGGCCGACGTATTCGTCTTCCCGAGCCTGACCGACACCTTCGGGCTGGTGATGATCGAGGCGCTGGCGAGCGGCGTGCCGGTTGCGGGGTTTCCGGTCGCCGGGCCGCTCGACGTCATCGGCGCGGACGGGAGCGGGGTGGTGCCCGGCTGGACCGTGCGCGTCGGGGCGGTGGCCGACGATCTCGGCGTGGCGATCGCCGCCGCATTGACCGCCGACCGCGGCGACTGCGCCCGATACGCCGTGAACTTCCGGTGGGAGGCGTGCGTCGACCAGTTCGTCGCGGGCCTCGCCGAGGTCGAGGGGCCGATCGATTTGACGCCGTTGTGAGGGGGGGTGTTCACCTATCTTGCCGTCATTCCCGCGAAAGCGGGGACCCATCTCGTGCCGTTGGCGATGGGTCCCCGCTTTCGCGGGGATGACGGCAAGGGTTGTGGATCACCTGCGTTAACCCCCACGCGCCCGCTCGAACTTGAGGGTGATACTCCCCTTGTAGCGGACCGCGCCGACGTCGGTGAAGCCGCAGCGCCGCGCGACGCGGATCGAGGCGCGGTTGTCGGGGTCGATGATGCACGCGGTCTTGGCCGCGTCGAGGTTGGCGTCGGCCCAGGCGAGCGCGGCGCGGACGCCCTCGCTGGCGAAGCCGCGGCCGTGCGCGGCGGCGACGAGCGACCAGCCCATTTCGGGAACCTCGATCGCGGGGGCGATGTCGCGGCGAAAGTCGGCGAAACCAAGCTCGCCGATGTAGCCGCCGTCGTCGCGGTCCTCGACCGCCCAGAAGCCATGGCCGAACCATGCCCAGTGCCCGGCATAACGGAGCAGGCGCGCCCAGCTTTCCTCGCGGGTGAACGGCCGCCCGCCGGTGAAGCGGGTGACGACTGGGTCGGCCCATTTCGCCGCCGCCGCGTCGAGATCGGCGGGGCGATGCGCGCGCAGCCGCAGCCGCGCGGTCTCGATCACCGGAACCTCAGCCACGCCAGCCGTCGCGCAGCTCGCGCTTCAAAACCTTGCCGATCGCGCTCCGCGGCAGCGCGGCGAGCGCGACGATCGCCGACAGGCGCTGCGTCTTGCCGAGCCGGTCGTTGGTCCACGCCCGCGCCGCCTCCGGGTCGGCGCCGCCGTGCATCACGACGAAGCCGACCGGGGTTTCGCCCCACGCGTCCGACGGCACGCCGACGACGCTACCCTCGACGACGCCGGGCGCGGCGCTCAGCACCGCCTCGAGGTCGGACGGGTAGATGTTGAACCCGCCCGAGATGATCATGTCCTTCTTGCGGTCGAGCAGCGTCAGGAACCCCTCGGCATCGAACCGCCCGACGTCGCCGGTGCGGATGAAGGTCTTGCCGTCGGGGCTGGTCCAGCGGGCGTCGGCGGTCTTGCCCGGCTGGCCGTGGTAGCCGGTCATCATCGCCGGCGAATGACCGACGATCTCGCCGATCGTCCCCGCCGGAACCTCGACCCCGGCGTCGTCGATCAGGCGGATGTCGTGCCCGGGCGCGGGCTGGCCGACCGTGTGGAGCTTGTCCGGGTAAAGATGCGCAATCAGGATGCAGGTCCCGCCGCCCTCGGTCATGCCGAAATATTCGACGAGGCCGCCGGGCCAGCGGGCGAGGACGTCGGCCTTGAGGCTGGCGGCGAACGGCGCGCTGGTGGCGAACTTCATCACGTAGTGCGACAGGTCATACGCGTCGAAGTCGGGCAGCTCCATGATCCGGCGGTACTGGACCGGCACGAGCATCGCGTGGGTGACGCCCTCCGCCACCGACAGGTTGAGCGCGCGGCGGGCGTCGAACTTCGCCATCAGCACGAGCGTCCCGCCGTTGGCGAGCGTCGGGATGACGCTGACGAGGGTGGTGTTTGAATAGAGCGGGGTCGACACCAGCGACACCGTCGCCGGGCCATAACCGAGCATCGTGCCGCGCCCGACGTGCGCCCAGCGCATCGCATGGCTCTGGACGATGCCCTTGGGCGCGCCGGTCGTCCCGCTCGAATAGATGATGTTGAACGGCATGGCGGGGGTGACGTCGACCGCGGCGGGGGTGGCACCGTCGGGGGCGAGCCACGCGGCGAAATCGGCGAAGGGCGTGACGGGCGCAGGCAGCGTCCGGTCGCCGAGCGCGGCGAAGGCGTCGTCGTCGAGGAATATCCGCGCCGCGCCGCAGTCGGTCATCATCGTCACCAGCGCATCGGGGGTCGACGACGGCGCGAGCGGGGCGACCGCGACTCCGGCGCGGAGCGCGCCCATGAACAAGATGACATAATCGGCGCGCGTGCTCGCGACGATCGCGATCGCGCCGCCGGGGGGAACGCCGTCGCGCTGGAGGCTCGCGGCGACGCGGTCCATCGTGTGGTCGAGGTCATGATAGCTCAGCCGCCGGTCGCCGTCGACGATCGCCAGCGCGGTCGGCGCGGCGACGGCATGGTATGCGATCAGGTCGGCAAGGCGCCCGAACGGCTGGTCGGTGATCGTCGTCAAGTCGGTGCTCATCGGCGATGTCTAGCGCGGTTTTCGCGTCGCTGCGCGCCTATTTCAGCAGCCCGACCGACCGCAGCGTGTCGTTGATCAGCTTGGCGACATCGAGCTCGGCGTCGGGTGCCCGCGTCGGCTTGGGGCGCGGCGCGGTGCTGCCCGCACGGCTTGCGCGCGCCGTCGCGCCGGTCGCGATGCCCCAGAAGGCGGCGATCCGCGCGCTCGAGCCGACGCCGACATCGAGCATGAATGGCGCGGCGTTGCTGCCGTCGGCACCGTCGATCGGCGTGCCGTGGCCCATCCCGCCGACGATCACGAGTTCGACAACCGCCACCCCGGCAGCGTTGCGCCAGACGTTGCCGTCGCGGGTCGCGGCATGGACGTCGGCCCATTGCTCGGCGACCGCTTCGCCGTTGCGGACGCTGACGGTGCGATCGGCGTCGCCGTGCCAGACCGAAACGATCGGCCACGGCCCGGTGAAGGTCGATGCGGCGCGGACGCGGTCGCCGAGGCGGTGCGGTACGGTCGCCGCCGGGCTCGCCATCGCCGACAGCGCCTCGCCGACGCCGTGCGCCGCGCCGAACGGCAGGCCGGCGATCACCGCCCCGCCGGCGAAGACATCGGGGTAGGTCGCGAGCATCGCGCTCGTCATCGCGCCGCCTGCCGACAGGCCGGTGACGAATACGCGCGACGGGTCGAGCCGGTGGTGCGCGACCATCGCCGCGACCGCATTGGCGATCGACGCCACCTCGCCGCCGCCGCGCCGCACATCGCCCGACTCGAACCAGTTGAAGCAGGTGTTCGGGTTATTGCCACGGGTCTGCTCGGGAAACAGCAGCGCGAAGCCGTGGCGCCCGGCAAGCGTCGACCAGCCGCTGCCGTGATCGTACCCCGCCGCGGTCTGGGTGCAGCCGTGGAGGACCACGACGAGCGGCGCGCCGCTCGTCAGCCCGGCGGGGACATGACTCAGCATGCGTAACGCGCCCGGGTTGTAGAACGGCGCGGTCAACTCGCCGAGGACACTGTCGGTCGCGTGACGTTCGCGGCGCGCGGGATGGGGTCGGGGCATCGGCATCCTTGTCATGCTGCGACGCAACATAACACGTCGGATCGCGTCGCGGATGCCTCGCCGCGCGATTTAATTGTCGGCGAGGATCCCGGCGACAGCGACGGCGAGGTCGGTCTGGAGGAAAGGCTTCGCGAGGCGGCGGAACGTCGGATTGATCGCGTCGGCGGCAAAGCCGGTGACGACGAGGATGGGCAAGGCAGGTCGCGCTCGCCGGAACTCTGCGGCGAGCGCGGCGCCGTCGGTGCCGGGCATCAGATAGTCGGTGACCACCGCATCGACCGCGTCGTCGAACAATACCCGCGCGTGTGCCGGACCATCGGCCTCGACCACGACGTAGCCCAGATCGCCGAGCATCGCCGCGGTCGCCGCGCGGACGAGCGGCTCGTCGTCGACGACCAGCAGCCGCTGCCCCGCGCCGCGCGGCAAGGGGGTCGGATCGGTCGCCGGGACGACCGGCAGATCGGCGGGTACCGACCGCGCGACCGGCAGCCACAGATGCGCGCGCGTGCCGTCGCCCGGAGCGCTGTCGAGCTCGAGCCGCCCGCCCGACTGCGCGGCGAGGCCGTGGACCATCGACAGGCCGAGCCCGGTACCGCGTCCGACCGGCTTGGTGGTGAAGAACGGCTCGATCGCCCGTCGCCGCGTGTCCTCGTCCATCCCGCTGCCGGTGTCGGCGACGGTTAGCCGGATATAGTCGCGTCCCGCCTCGCTCGCGGCCGCGGCGCTGATCGTCAGGACGCCGTTCCCGGTCATCGCGTCGCAGGCGTTTAGCGCGAGGTTGAGGACCGCGAGTTCGAGCTGCGCCGGGTCGACCTCGGCGACGACCGCGGGCTCGATGTCGACGATGAGGTCGATGCCGGGGCCGAGCGAGCGCGTAAGCAGGTCGCGAACCCCCTCGATCAGCGCGGCGATGTCGACCGCGCGCGATTCGAGCGACTGGCGCCGCGAAAAGGCGAGCAGGCGCTGGACGAGCGTCTTGGCGCGTTCGGCGGCGGTCAGCGCCCCGTCGATCAGCTTAGCCGCGCGCGGTTCGGGCGCGCGCCTCGCGAGCAGGTCGAGGCTGCCGATGATCGGCGTCAGCAGGTTGTTGAAATCGTGCGCGACGCCGCCGGTCAACTGGCCGATGGTCTCAAGCTTCTGCGCCTCGTGCAGCTGCGCGAGCGCGGTTTCGCGCGCCGCGACCGCCTCGGCGACGCGCGCCTGTTGCGCGGTGTCGGCGGTGCGCGCGTCGTCGATATCGGTGTGGACGCCGACCCATTCGCGGATCGCGCCATCGGCGATCACCGGCAGCGCGCGGACGGCGAACCAGCGGTAGCCGCCGTCGGCGACGCGCACCCGGTGGTCGAAGACGAACGGCGCGCGGGCGGCGACGGCGGCGTTCCACGCCACGATCGTCGGCGCGGCGTCGTCGGGATGCACCGCCGCCGCCCAGCCGAAGCCCTGATACTCGTCGCGCGACTGTCCCGACAGCGCCGCCCAGCCGATTTGCTCGCCGAGCATCTCGCCGTCGGGCGAATTGGTCCACAGCACCCCGGCCATCGCCTCGACCGCCGCGCTGAATCGCGCGACCGATGCCGCCATCGCCTCGCTCGCGGCTCGCGGCGCGGTCAGGTCGATGTTGATCCCCACGACTCGGGTCGGCTCGCCGAGCGCGTCGCGGACGATCCGGGCACGCGAGCCGAGCCACCGCCACCCACCGGCGATGCGGATGCGAAATTCGGTCGAATACGCGTCGTCGACGACCTCGGCCATCGGCGGCTCGGCGGCATGCGCGTCGTCGGGGTGGACGAAGGTGCGCCACTCGCGGTAGCTCGGCATCGGCGCATCGACGGGAACGTCGTACAGCGCGAACAGCTCGGGCGACCAGATCAGCGTCCGGTCGGCGATGCGGAACTCCCACGCCCCGGCATGCGCCGCCGCGAGCGCGAGGTGGGTCCGCTCGCGGTCGTCGGCGGCGCGGGCATCGACCGCCCGGCGCGCGGTCAGGTCGCGGATCAGCGCGATCGACCGGCGGGCGACGCCGTCGGCATCGGCGACGGGCGCGGC
>JBBSFF010000059.1:0-9750 GCA_038238995.1 Sphingomonadales bacterium | reverse complement strand
CCGCCTGCACCTACCGGCCCGACGCAGGCCGCGACCGCGAATCCGCGCAGTCTCGAGGTGTCGGAAGACGACTATCCGCCGTCATCGCTGCGCGCTGAGGAGGAGGGTCGTACCGTAATCCTGATCGGCATCAGCGCGCAGGGTAAGGTCGACACTTGTTCGGTGACCGCGTCGAGCGGCTTTCCGAAGCTCGACGAGAAGACCTGCCAGATCGCGCTGCGCCGCTTCCGCTTCAAGCCGGCGTTGCAGAACGGTACTCCCGTCGCGTCGACCAAGCCGTTGCCGATTCGCTGGCAGATCAAGAAATAGTGCTTCATCCCCGCCCGGTTCCGACCGGGCGGGCCTCACCGCATCGATCACGATCAATCGCGCAAGCCAAGGAAATACGATGGAAACCGTTGCAACGACCAACCCCTACGGCCTGATGCAGGCGCTCGAACAGGGCGGCATCATCACCCAGGCGATCTTCGGCGTTCTCGTCGTCATGTCGCTCGGCTCGTGGTACATCATCCTGACCAAGTGGTGGGACCAGCGGAAGGTTCTCGCCGACGCGGGCGAACTCGAGAAGAAGTTCTGGGCGGCGTCGAGCCTCAAGGACGGGGCCGCGAAGCTCGGCAAGAACAGCGCGTTCCGCCAGATCGTCGACGACGGCATGCGCGCGTCGGAGCATCATGAAGGTCGCCTGACCGACAAGATCGACCAGCACGAGTGGGTGACGATGGCGCTCAACCGTTCGAACGCGAGCGTCGTGTCGAAGCTTCAGGGCGGTCTCGCGTTCCTCGCGTCGGTTGGCTCGACCGCGCCGTTCGTCGGCCTGATGGGCACCGTCATCGGTATCTATCGCGCGCTGATCAACATCGGCATCGCCGGTCAGGCGTCGATCGACAAGGTCGCCGGCCCGGTCGGTGAAGCTCTGATCATGACCGCGCTCGGCTTGTTCGTCGCCGTGCCCGCGGTGCTTGGCTACAACTACCTCATTCGTCGCAACAAGTCGGTCACCGAAAAGCTCGGCGATTTCGCTTCGGACGTTCACGGCTATCTCATGTCGGGCGCGCGCGTCCCGTCGGAACAGATCGTCGTCGCGCCAAAGCCCGCGGTCGCGCGTTGATCGGCCAGACGAGGGTTTTGCCATGTCGATGAGCGTTGGATCACCCGACGAGAGCGGCGAAGAAGCGCCGATGACCGACATCAACACGACGCCGCTGGTCGACGTCATGCTGGTGCTGCTGATCATCTTCCTGATCACCGTGCCGGTGGTCATCCAGACGATCCCGCTGTCGTTGCCGAAGGTGATCAACCTGCCGACGACGACGAAGCCCGAAAACGTGCTACTGTCGGTTGATGCCGCCTGCAACACGTTCTGGGGCCAGCAGAAGGTCGCGACCAAGCAGGAGCTTCTCGACCGGTCGGTCGCCGCGCTCCGCGCCGAGATCAAGCGGCAGAAGGACGCCGGCGCGAAGCAGGAGCTGCCCGAGGTTCACATCCGCGGCGATGCCAATATGGAATATCGGTGCGTCGGGGGCGTGATCTACACGCTCCAGCGTGCCGGTTTCCAGAAGATCGGGTTTATCTCCGAGCCACCCGCGGGTACGATCACCGAGCGTTAGGATAGATCGGCAGGCTGTGGCCTGTCGCAGGGAGTTGAGACATGTCGATTAGTACCGGCGGCGGCGCCGAAGGCGCGCCGATGATGGACATCAATACGACGCCGCTGATCGACGTCATGCTGGTGCTGCTCATCATGTTCATCATCACGATCCCGATTCAGACGCACGCGGTGAAGCTCGACCTGCCGCCGCCCAATCCGAACCCTTCGGACATCAAGCCTGACTTCAACACGGTCAACATCGACTTTCTGGGCGCGATCTATTGGAACAACAAGGAAGTCACCCTGCCGCAGCTTGTCGGGTACATGAAGCAGGCAAAGGCCTTGCCGACCGAACCCGAGCTGCGGCTCAAGCCCGATGCGCTCGCGAAATACGTCGTCGTCGATCAGGTCATGGCGGCGGCCCAGCGTTCCGGCGTGACCAAGATGGGGTTCGTCGGCAACGAAGCCTACGCCAACCAATAGTCGGGTGCCGTCGCCGTTGGCGAATTGTGGGTGATATTGGCGCTTCGCATTCGCACGCGGGTTCGGTAAGGACGCTGTCGCGTAAGCCACGCATGAGTTCCTACGGAGAATGACAATGAAGACTGCAATCACGCTCGTCGCGGTCGCCAGCCTCGGGCTGCTCGGCGCGTGCGGGAAGAAGGCCGCCGAGACCACCGACACGACGACGACCACTCCCGTTGTCGATGCTTCGACCCCGGCGAGCGACGCTGGCGCGATGATGTCGACGACCACGACGGCGACGACGACGACCGACGCTGCCGCCGATGCGATGAAGACCAAGGCTGATGGTGTCGTCGACGCCGCCAAGTCCGACGCCAGCGCGATGAAGGAGTCGACCGACAAGAAGGCCGACGCCATGGTCGACGCCGCCAAGGACAAGGCGAGCATGATGAAGGACGACGCGTCGAAGACCGCCGACGCGATGAAGGAAAAGGCCAAGTCCACCGCGAACGCGATGGATGCCAAGGCCGACGCGATGAAGAAGAACTAAGCTTCTTTCGGCGACACGACGAGGGGCCGGGCGGCAACGCCCGGCCCCTTCACGTTTACGCCCGTTTTGCGGTGCGGACGAAGACCCAACGATCGCTATCCGACCGCCGCGCGTCGAATGCATAGCCGTCCGCGTTGAAGTCCTTGAGACCTTCGGGACGGTCGAGCCGCCGCTTGCACAGATATCGCGCCATGCTGCCGCGAGCTTTCTTCGCGACGAAAGTATTGAAGCGCAGCTCGCCATCCGCGTCGTCGCGAAAATCGATCGCCAGCACCGGCCCCGGCAATTTCGCCACCGCAACTGCGTCGAAATACTCGATACTGGCGAGATTGATCAGCGTCCGATCGGCGTGCTCCGCCAGATCATCGGCAAGTGCGCGCGCGATCCGGTCGCCCCAGAAATCGACGAGCGTCTTCGTGCGTCCGACCGGTAGCTTGATCCCCATCTCGAGCCGGTACGCCTGCATCAGGTCGAGCGGACGAAGCATGCCGTACAGGCCCGACAAAATCCTGACGTGCGCCTGGGCGAACTCGACGGTCGCCGCGTCCATCGCTGGACCTTCGAGCCCGGCATAGACGTCGCCGTCGAAGGTATAGAGTGCCGGTCGCGCGTTGTGGGGAGTGAACGGCACTTCGAATGCCTTGAACCGCGCCGCATTGAGCTCGGCGAGCGGGGCCGAGATGTGCATCAGTTTGCGCAGCGACGACGGTCGCAGCTTCGCCGCGACCTTTGCGAGCTTTGCCGCTTCGGCGATGAAACGCGGCTCGGTTGCCGTGACGGCGGGAACCGGCGTGTCGAGATCGAGCGTCTTGGCGGGGGAGAGAACGGCGAGCATCTCCTGTGACTAGGGAGCAAAAGCCGGTCTGAACAGTTCAAAAGCCGTTCATGCGGCACCGTCTACCCGCCGAGTGGCCCGCGGACCAAATGATTGACCACGGCAGTGCGGCGGCTTAGCGCTTCGACAAAGTTTCCGACGGGAGAATGATGATGCCGACTTCACACCTTGCGCTTGCGGCGCTGCTCGCGTCCGCGACGATCGCTGTCCCGGCCACCGCGAAGAAGGCCGACGCCGCCCCCGCAGCGGCGGTCCCCGGCGCGGTCGACGCGAAGAATATCTCGAAGGCGGTGCGACCGTTGCTCCAGGAATCGCAGAAGCTCGACGCGGCGGGTGATAGTGCCGGCGCGCTGGCGCAGTTGCGCACCGCCGAAGCGGCGGGCAATCTCAACTCGACCGACCTCTTTTTCATCAGCCAGATGAAGCTCGGTCTCGGCAACAAGCTCAAGGACAACAAGGTTCTGGAGGAGGCGATCAAGGCGTCGGCGAATAGCGAGTTCCTCCCGGCCACCGAGAAACCGAAGTATATCAAGAACCTCGCGGCGCTTGCGCTGCAGCGCGACGATTACAATGGCGCGACGCAATATTACGAGCAGCTGGCGACGATGACGCCGAACGACGTCGATATCTTCACCAACCTCGCAGTGCTTTATTCGCGCCAGAAGCAGAACCCGCAGGCGATCGCGTCGCTGAAGAAGGCGATCGCGGCCTCGACGGCGGCGGGCAAGAAACCCGAAGAAGCGCTGTACCGTACCGAACTCAAGATCGCGGTCGACTCGAAGATGGCGGCGCAGGTGCAATCGGCGTCGACCGATCTCGTCACCGCGTACCCGAATCCGGTCAACTGGCGCGACGCGCTGCTCGTGTACCGCGACAGCATCAAGACCGACGACCAGACCAACCTCGACATCTTCCGCCTGATGGACAGCGCCGCCGCGCTCAACGGCGAGCGCGACTATGCCGAATATGTCGAAACCGCGATCGGCAAGGGCTTGCCGGGCGAGGCAAAGACCGTCCTCGCCGAGGGTGTGCAGAAGGGCGCGCTGTCGAGCAGCAAGCCGTATATCGCCGAATACAACCGCTCGATTACGACGCGGATCGTCGCCGACAAGGCAGGGCTCGCCGCGGTCGACCGGGAAGCGCGCGGCGCCGCTACCGGCAAGGTCGCGCTCGGACAGGGCGACGCGTATTTCGGTTATGCCGACTACGCCAAGGCGGCCGATATGTATCGACTCGCGCTGACCAAGGGCGGGATTGATGCCGCGACGGCGAACCTGCGGCTCGGCGCATCGCTCGCCAAGGCGGGTGACAAGGCGGGCGCGACCGCCGCGCTCCAGCTGGTTAAGGGCTCCCCGCGCGAAACACTGGCGACTTATTGGCTGATCTGGGTCGGCCAGAAGGCCTGATCGGCGGCATCGGTCGATCCGCAGCCGTGCGGGAGGGTAGCTTTCGCGCGGCGGTTTCGATACACGGCGTGATCGTGGCCCGATTCCGGCGCTGCGGGCAGCTGAGGCTCGCAGACGCATGGAAATCCGGACCGGCCTGACCTTCGACGACGTTCTGCTGGTCCCTGCCGAGTCCGCCGTGCTCCCCAGCGCCGCCGACACCACCACCCGCATCACCCGCGACATTGCGTTGACCATCCCGATCCTGTCGTCGGCGATGGACACCGTGACCGAGGCCGACATGGCGATCGTGATGGCGCAAGCGGGCGGCCTCGGCGTCCTCCACCGCAACATGGACGTCGATGCGCAGGCGCAGGCGGTGCGGCAGGTCAAGCGCTTCGAAAGTGGCATGGTCGTCAACCCGGTGACGATGCGTAGCGATGAAACGCTCGGGCAAGCGCTGGCGCTGATGCGGCACCACAAGATCAGCGGGATTCCGGTGGTCGATGCCGCGACCAACGGCGGTCCGGGCAAGCTTGTCGGCATCGTCACGAACCGCGACGTTCGGTTCGCCGAGAATCCCGGACAGCCGGTGAGCGAGTTGATGACGCACGCCAATCTGGCGACCGTTCGCCCGGGCGTGACGCAGGAAGAAGCACGGCGGCTGCTCCATGCGCGACGCATCGAGAAGCTGATCGTCGTCGACGACGATTACCGGTGCATCGGGCTGATCACGGTCAAGGATATCGAACGCGCGGTGACGTATCCCAACGCGACGAAAGATTCGACCGGACGCCTGCGCGTTGCTGCGGCGACGACGACCGGCGACGCCGGCTTCGCACGGACCGAAGCGCTGATCGACGCCGAGTGCGACCTGATCGTCGTCGATACCGCGCACGGGCATTCGGTCCACGTCGCTGCCGCGGTCGAGCGGATCAAGCGGCTGTCGAACCGGGTGCAGGTCATTGCCGGCAACGTCGCGACCGCCGAGGCGGCGCGCACGCTGGCGGGCGCGGGGGCGGATTGCATCAAGACCGGCATTGGCCCGGGGTCGATCTGCACGACCCGGATCGTCGCCGGCGTCGGCGTGCCGCAGCTGACCGCGATTCTCGATACCGCCGAAGCCGCCGCCAGGCTCGGCGTCCCGGTGATCGCCGACGGCGGCCTGCGCACGAGCGGCGACATCGCCAAGGCGCTCGCGGCGGGGGCGGCGGCGGTCATGGTCGGGTCGATGCTCGCGGGCACGACCGAGGCGCCGGGCGAAAGCTTCCTGTTCCAGGGGCGGACGTACAAGTCGTACCGCGGCATGGGGTCGGTCGCGGCGATGGCGCGGGGCTCGGCCGATCGCTATTTCCAGCAGGATATCAAGGACCAGCTCAAGCTCGTCCCCGAGGGCATCGAGGGGCAGGTCGCGTACAAGGGGGCGGCGAAGGACGTGCTGCATCAGCTCGTTGGCGGGCTCAAGGCGGCGATGGGCTATACCGGCGCGGCGACGATCGCCGAGTTCCAGCGCCGCGCGCAATTCATCCGCATCACCAACGCCGGCCTACGCGAGAGCCACGTCCACGACGTCGCGATCACCCGCGAAGCGCCGAACTACCCGACATGACGGCGCACCTGTCACGGACGACGTCGTGACGCCGGGTGCGCGCGTGCAGGCCGCGATCGACTGCCTCGACCTGATCGCCGCCGCCGCCCGCGACAGCGGGGCCGCCGCCGACACGATCATCGCGCGCTACTTCGGCGCGCGCCGCTATGCCGGGTCGAAGGACCGGCGCGCGGTTCGCGACCTGATCTATGACGTTATTCGCAGCATCGGCGACCGACCGGCGAGCGGGCGCGGCGCGCTGATCGGCCATGCGCGGGCGAACGCGCCCGACCTGCTCGCGCTGTTCGGGGGCGACGGCCACGCTCCGGCGGCGCTCGAACCGAACGAGATTGCCTCGGCGACCAATGTCGCCCCCGGCTGGCTCGTCGAGAAGCTCGAACGCCGCTTCGGCGACGCGACCCCGCGGCAGGTTGCGGCGCTGCTCGGTCGCGCGCCGCTCGACCTGCGGGTCAACACGCTCCGGACGACGCGCGACGCGTTGCACATCAATGGCGCCGAGCCGACGCGCTTCGCCGCGGACGGCCTGCGGACGACGCTGCCGCTCGTGGTCGAGGCGACGCCGCAATTCCTTGCGGGTGAGATCGAGATTCAGGACGAGGGCAGTCAGCTGGCGGCGGCGGTCTGCGGGGCGAGGCCAGGCATGACCGTCGTCGACCTCTGCGCCGGTGCAGGGGGCAAGACGCTCGCGCTGGCTGCCGCGATGGCGAACGACGGACGGCTGGTTGCGACCGATACCGATCGCGGGCGGCTCGACCGGATGGGGCCGCGGCTCGACCGCGCCGGGGTAACGATCGTCGAGCGTCGGCTGCTCAACCCGGGGGCCGAGGCGGACAAGTTGGGCGACCTCGCGACGGCCGCCGATCTGATCGTGATCGATGCGCCGTGTTCGGGAACGGGGACGTGGCGGCGCAATCCGGAGGCGCGTTGGCGACTGACCCCGGCGCGGCTCGACCGGCTCGGCGCGGCGCAGGCGCGGCTGCTCGATCTGGGCGCGACGTTGGTGCAGCCCGGTGGCGCGCTTGTCTACATCGTCTGCTCGTTGCTGCCGGAGGAGGGCGAAGCGCAGGTCGCAGCGTTCCTCCGCCGCAATTCGGCGTTTTCTCTCGGATCGTTCAGCAACCCGACAGGGGGCGAGGCCGTAAACAGCCTCGTACTGACGCCGGGGGACCATGGGTGCGACGGATTTTACATCGCGCGACTGACGAGGGTCTGATAGGCTCGCGCGTCGAGGTCCCGGACAAGTCTTCATCGGAGCGTGCCGAAATGCGTAAAGCCTGGTCGATCCCCCTCGCGCTGCTCGTTACGGGTGCCGCCGCGACGGTGGCGATGAGCGCGGCGAGCGACGATACGGTGTCACCGGCGTCGCTGCGCTGGGTAGCGATCGGGCAAGCGGCGCTGGACAAGGGACAGGCCCCCGCGGCGATCGATGCGTTCGAAGCGGCGCTTGCGGTCGATCCGAAGAATGCGCCCGCCTTCCTCGGGATCGCCCATGCCTACGATCAGCAGGGGTTGCCGGGGCGTGCGATCAAATATTACCGCGAGGCCCTCTCGCTCGAGCCGAACGACCTCGGCGCGCTCGAAGGGCAGGGCAAGGCGCTGATCGCGCGCGGCGCTGCGACCCGCGCGCGCATCAACCTCGACCGCATCAAGACGCTCTGCAAGGGCGACTGCCCGGCGGCGAAGCGGCTGGAAACGGCGCTCGCCGCACCGCCGCCGGTCCTTGCCGCGACGGCAAGCGCGGAACCGGCCAAGTCAGCGGTGACGAAAAACTAGGGTATGGCGGTCGCGCCGTCGCGATAAGGTGGTCGCGGGCGAAGGGCGATCGTTGCCGCGTCGGCGTCGTATAGCACGTCGTTGGCGAAATAAACGACGAGACCAGACCGGATTCGTGGCCCGGTAACGCGCGCATCGCGGACGAATTCGAGCTGCGATGCGGCAACCCTGCTGCCGACGGGAAAACGGACCGCCACCATCGGCGCGGTCGGGGTGCCGAACGATAGGCGTGCGACGGTGCCGTCCGACCAATTCCCGCCCGCGGTGCGATTCACGACCTCGATCCCCGGCGCACCGCTGTCGATCAACGTCGGCGCGCACACAGGGTCGCGCCCATCGTCATGGGCAAGGCACGCGGCGACTGCGTCGGTGAGCCGCCCCGCCCCCGGATCGGCGAGCGGGATCGTAACGAAGCCCTTGGTCTCGTCGTCGGTTGGATTGAGAACCAGCCGTCCGGGCTGTGCCGCGCCGGGGCGGGGAAGTTCGATGATCCATCGATGGACGCCGAGCGCGACCAGCGGGTTCGGCAATGATGCACGCACCATCGCGGTGCCAAAGATCGCGCGAAACCCTTCGCCCGGCAGGCCATCGCCCTGGATGCCGAACCGGGCCATGGTCACGCGTTTCGCCGGGCAATCGGGCCGCGCGGCGGAGCACCCGATCGACCGGACCGCCTGAACGTCGACGTCGGCTGCGAGCGCACCGAGGCCGACCGTCGCGTGCGCGACCACGCCGTCGAGGCGAGTGCCGACGCCGTACGAGATCTGCTCGACCTGCGACGTCGGCGTGGTCCCCGCCGCCGCATCGGGCAGCAGCCGCAGCCCGACCGAGCCGCTGTCGAGCCCGGCGGGAAGGGGCTTTCCGGCGACCATCAGCGGGACCGAATAGCGACGGGTGCCGTCGCTCAGGACGATTTCGGTGATCGGGACTTCGGTCCGAACCGCGGTGACGGCGACAGCAAGTGCGAGGAGGATGAGCATCCCAATTCCTCAATAGCCCGTGATCAGACGCCCCCGCCCAGTGCTTGGTTCCCGGGAAGCAATGCTGCCAGAGCGACGAACTCCGCGACCGACAGTGTCTCCGCGCGCCGCGCCGGGTCGATGCCCGACCGCTCAAGCGCCGCGATGCCTCCCGGCAAGCCGCGCAGGCTCGCGCGGAGCATCTTGCGGCGCTGGCCGAACGCGGCGGCGGTTAAGCGTTCGAGCGTCGCGACCGCGATGTCGCCCGTCAGATCGGCGGGGACGATGTGGACGACCGCCGAGGTGATCGTCGGGGGCGGCGTGAACGCCTGCTTCGGCACGTCGAATGCGATCCGTGGCGTGCTGCGCCACTGGGTGAGGACGGCGAGGCGGCCATAGGCATCGCTGCCCGGCGCGGCGACGATCCGCTGCGCAACCTCCTTTTGGAACATGCACGTCAGGCTCAGCCACCACGGCGGCCATGTGGTCGTCAGCCAGCGCACGAGGAGCGCGGTGCCAATGTTATACGGCAGGTTGGCGACGACGTGGACGCCGCCCAAGTCTTTGGCTCCGGTCAGCACCGCCT
>JBBSFF010000058.1:0-9755 GCA_038238995.1 Sphingomonadales bacterium | reverse complement strand
GGCTCGGCTATTACGCCCGGGCGCGGAATTTGCTCGCATGCGCCCGTGCGGTCGTCTCGCGCGGCAGCTGGCCCGACGCCGAGGCTGGGCTGCGCGCGCTGCCCGGGGTCGGCGGGTACACCGCCGCCGCGGTCGCGGCGATCGCGTTCGGACGCCGCGCGGTTGTCGTCGATGGCAATGTCGAGCGCGTCGTGTCGCGGTTGTTCGCCGTGGCGACCCCGCTGTCGAAGGCGAAGCGCGACGTGTACGACCTCGCGGATCGGCTGACCCCGGCGACGCGCGCGGGTGATCACGCGCAGGCGATGATGGACCTTGGCGCGACGGTCTGCGCCCCGCGCGCGCCGAAATGCGAGCGGTGTCCGGTGGCGACGGATTGCGCCGCGTTCGCCCAGGGCGACCCGGCGTCATATCCCGTCAAGCTGCCCAAGGCGGCGAAGCCCGTCCGCTACGGTACCGCATTCTGGATCGAGCACGACGGGGCGGTGCTGCTCGAACGGCGGCCGGCATCGGGGTTGCTCGGCGGGATGCTCGGGCTGCCGACGGGGGAATGGACCGAAGCGAGTACCACAACCCGTCATCCCCGCTTTCCCGGGGATGACGGCCGGTTGGTGTTCAGCGACACGGTAACGGCCGTCCGCCACGTCTTCACTCATTTCGAGCTCCGCCTGTCGGTTGCGGTGTCGCATCCCCCGGCCCGTCCGGCCCTGCCCGGGGAGTGGCATCCGGTCGCGACCATCGCCGCCGCCGGGCTGCCGACGCTGTTCGCACGCGTCGCGGCGGTGGTCGCACGCGTCGCGGCGGTGGTCTTGCACGCGCGCGCCGATGCGGTGCATTCCCCGATGCTCGATCTTGAGGATGCCGCATGACCGACCCCTTCGCCGGCCCCGCCACCCGCCAAGTCGGGTTCAGCGGCTCGCCGCTCGACCGTTCCGACGCGATGCGCAAGGACGACGCCGCGATGGTCATGGCGCGCTCGAACCGGGCCGCGCGCTGGCTGATCCTCGACGACCTGCGCCCGGTCCTGCCGGACGGCGGCGGGCTGCTGTGGGTCGAGCGCGACGCCGTCCCCGCCGACGCGCCGACGGTGTTCCTCGGCCTCGACGACGGCGCGCCGCGTTTCGCCGCCGCCGCTTCCGGCGCGCAGCTCGGGCGGCTCGGCGATCCGCGCGCGTTCGGGGCCGAGCTCGCCGCGAGCCCGAACCCCGGCGACGCCGCGATCTTCGCGCAGGCGCGCTCGCTGCTCGACTGGCACGCGCGACACAGGTTCTGCGCGAATTGCGGTTCGCCGACGCGGGTGGCCAAGGCGGGCTACGAGCGCAAATGCGACGCGTGCGGCGCGGCGCATTATCCGCGCACCGACCCGGTGGTGATCATGCTCGCGATCCTCGACCTCCCCGAGTTGGGCGAGCCGCACGCGCTCGTCGGTCGCCAGCCGCGCTTCCCGAAGCGCTTCTTTTCGGCGCTCGCGGGGTTCGTCGAGCCGGGCGAGACGCTCGAGGAGGCGGTGGCGCGCGAATTGTTCGAGGAGGCGGGGATCGGCACCCGGAGGGTACGGTATATCGCCAGCCAGCCGTGGCCGTTTCCGTCGAGTCTGATGGTCGGCGCGTTCGCCGAGGCGACGGGGTTCGAACTGACGCTCGACGACGACGAGATCGAGGAAGCGCGCTGGGTGACAAAGGCCGAGGTCCGCGCCGCGCTCGAGGGAACGGGCGCGTGGTCGGCCCCGCCCCCGCTCGCGATCGCGCACACGCTGCTCCGCGCGTGGGTCGAGGGCTAGGCCACCGCGCGCAGCCGCCGCACGACCAGCGCGGTTGCCTCTGCCGCCGCCATCGGCCGCCCGGTCAGATACCCCTGCACCTGCAGGCAGCCCAACTTGCGGATGACCTCGAATTCCTCGCGCGTTTCGGTGCCCTCGGCGGTGGTCGACATGCCGAGACTCGTCGCCAGCGCGACGATCGCCTGGATGATCGCGACCGCTTCGCCCGCCGGCTCGGTCGCGTGCTGGACGAAGCTGCGGTCGATCTTGATCCGGCTGAACGCAACCTTCTGCAGATACCCGAGCGACGAATAGCCGGTGCCGAAGTCGTCGAGCGCAAAGCGAATGCCGATCGCCTTCAGCTCGGCGAGCATCGCCACCGTCGCCGGGCGCTCGTTCATGAACAGGCTTTCAGTAATCTCGAGTTCGAGCCGGTCGGCGGCGAGCCCCGCGTCGGCGAGCGCGGTGCGCACCCGGTCGACGAGGCGCGGGTCGTCGAACTGCACCGGCGACAGGTTGACCGCGACGCGGACATGGTCGGGCCATTGACGTGCCTGGCGGCATGCCTCGCCGATGACCCAGCTGCCGATCTCGACGATAAGCCCGGTTTCTTCGGCGACCGGGATGAACTTCGTCGGCGGGATCAGCCCGAGGACCGGGTGGTGCCAGCGAAGCAGCGCCTCGAAGCCGACGATCCGCTCGTCGGCGGCGTCGACGACGGGCTGGTAGGCGAGGCGGAATTCCCCGGCGGCGAGCGCGTCGCGCAGGTCGGCCTCCATCGCGCGGCGCTCGTCGGCCTTTTCCTTGATCGCGGGGACGAAGCGGCACGCCGCGCCGCGCCCCGAACCCTTGACCTCGTACAGCGCGAGGTCGGCCGAGCGGAGCAGCACGTCGACCGTCGCGCCGTCGCCGGGGCCGATAGCGAAGCCGACGCTCGCGCCGATCGATACCGGCACGCCGTCGACATCGAACGGGTGCGAGAGCGTTTCGACGATCGCCTGCGAGGCGGCACCGGCGCGGGCGGGCGAGCTTTCGGGGAGGACGATCGCGAACTCGTCGCCGCCGAGCCGCCCGATATGCGCCTCCGCTCCCATCGCCTGCCGCAGCCGCGCCGCGACCTCGCGCAGCAGCCGGTCGCCCGCGAGATGCCCGAGCGTGTCGTTGACCGCCTTGAACCGGTCGAGGTCGACGAACAGCAGCGCGCACCCGGTCCGCGTCCGCGTCGACCGCGCGAGCGCATCCTCGAGCCGTTCGCGCAGCAGCGAGCGGTTGGCGAGCCCGGTCAACGGGTCGAACCGCGCGAGATGCGCGATGCGGTCGTGGCTCAGCCGGATGTCGGTGATATCCGACCCAACCCCGCGATACCCCGCAAAGCGCCCGCGCGCGTCGTGCTTCGGCGTCCCCGACAACTGCCACCAGCGCGTCTCGTCATCGATCACGACGGGGGCGACGATATCGCGGAACGGGCGGGCATGGGCGAAATGCGCGGTAAGCGCGGCGATAGCCGACCGTGCCTCCGCCCCGCGCTGCCCGCCGCCAAGCAGCGGCAGCAGGTCCTGCCCCAGCATCCATTCGCGCGGACGCTTGGCGACGAGGGCAAAGCGCGGCGACACGTGGGTCAACCGCCAGTCGACGTCGACCTCGAACAGCCAGTCGCTGCCGTTCGCCTCGAACTCGCTCAGCAGCATGCCGATCACCGCCGCCTGCTCGGCGTGCTCGGCCTCGGTCCGCATTCGCGCCATCATCGAAAAGCTGGTCACCATCACGCCGCGGACGATCGCGACGGCAAAGGTGGCGACGCACAGATCGACCGGCCATGCCGCCATTGCGCCGTTTGACGGCAACCCGGCGATCGCGGCCCCGGCGACCATCGTCACCAGCAGCGCGCTGCACAGCGGTAGGACCGACGTCGCGAAGCCGCACATGCCCATCACCGCGAGCGACAACAGCGACAGATAGACCTGCTGCGACACCGACGCGCGCGGCAGGATATACAGCATGAACAGCGCCCAGAGCGCGCCGAACGCGAGGATCTTGAGCGCCACCTGCAGCGTCTCGGTACGCGTCGCGGTCGCGGTCGCCGGGCGGTGGCGGCGCTCGATCCAGCCCGCGACCCAGACCGCGACGAGGGCGATCAGCGCGGCGGCGAACGCGGCGAGTACCGCCGGGTCGCCAGCCCCGCGCAAGATGAAGCCGAGCGCGACGATGTAGACCGCGACGCAGCCGACGTTGAACGGCACGTAGCGGCTGACGAGCGCGAGCTGCGTTCCCCGCACCGCCGCCCAAAACGGGTCGCGCCCGTGGTTGAACCCGAACACCTCGGCCCAGCCGATCGCTTTCGCCTCGGCGACCGGCGGGCGGAACATTGCCGTCATCGGGCCTCCTTCGCGCGTCTCCCGTTAATTCACGGCGGCGCGGAGCGAAGGCTTAGCCGCCCGGCAGTTCGCGGCTACGCGCCTGCGGGTAGGTGCCGAGGACGCGGACCCAATTGCTGTGGAAGCGGAGTTCGTCGAGCGCGCGTGTGACGCCGGGGTCGTCGGGCGAACCTTCGATATCGGCGTAGAATTCGGCAGCCGAGAAGGCGCCGCCCTTGAGATAGCTTTCGAGCTTGGTCAGGTTGACGCCATTCGTCGCGAAGCCGCCAAGCGCCTTGAACAGCGCCGCCGGCACCGAGCGGACCTCGAACAACAGGCTCGTCATCAGCGCGTAGCCCGGCGCCGGCGGCACCGCGTCGCGCGACAAGACCACAAAGCGGGTGGTGTTGTGCGCGGCGTCCTCGATGTCGGCGGCGATGATGTCGAGCCCGTACAGCTCGGCCGCGAGCCGCGACGCGACCGCCGCTTGGCTTGGGTCGTGCATCTCGGCAACGAGCGCAGCCGCTCCGGCGGTGTCGGCGTAGCGCTCGGCGGCGATGTCCCAGTCGGCGAGCCGTCGCCGCACCTGCCCCAACGCTTGTTCGTGGCTGAGCGCGACGCGAACTTCTTCGCGCGCGGTGCCGGGCAGGCCGAGCAGGCAGTGCCGCACGCGGACGAAATGCTCGCCGACGATCGCCAGCCCGGATTCGGGCAGCAGGAAGTGGATGTCGGCGACGCGGCCGTGGAGCGAATTCTCGATCGGGATGACCGCGCGTCCTGCCCTGCCCGACTGCACCGCCTCGATCGCGTCGTCGAAGGTGAAGCACGGCAGCGGCGGCGCAGCGGGGAACGCCTCGCGCACCGCCTGATGCGAATACGCCCCGGGCGCGCCCTGAAACGCGACCGCGCGCGCCGGATCGGCGGCGGCGGCGGCGGTCATCGCGGCGACGAGCGCAGCGGCGGGGGCAGGGTAACTGGTCATCGCGCCGGGTTACGGATTGCGCGGCACCTGCACAATCCCGGCGCATGCTGCACTGCGACGATAGTTTGCTTGCGAGCGCCGCACGCCACACCTAAGGGTTGCGCGCCTTGCCGGGGTGCGTGCGCCCGGCCTTCCGGAGATCATCGTGGACAGCTTCGAGTGGAACAAGATCGCGGGCTGGACGCTCGCCGCGGCGATGACGGTCCTCGCGCTCGTCCTGGCCACCGGGGAAATCTTCGCGCCGGGCAAGCTCGCCAAGCCCGGCTACATCGTCCAGGGCGTCGAGGAAGTCGCCGTCGCCGGCCCGGCCCCGGTCGTCGACAAGCCGATCGAATTCTTCCTGGCGTCGGCGAGCGTGGACAAGGGGGCCGAGGTCTTCAAGAAATGCGGCGCGTGCCATAACGCCGAAAAGGGCGGTGCCAACGGCATCGGCCCGAACCTGTACGGCGTCGTTGGCGGCCCGCACGACCACTTGCCCGGCTACGCCTATTCCGACGCAATGCAGAAGACGAGCGACGCGAAATGGGACTGGGACGGCCTCAACAAGTGGCTGACCAACCCCAAGGGCTACGTCGCGGGCACGAAGATGGCGTTCGCCGGTCTCGGCAAGGAGGAGGAGCGCGCGGCGGTTATCGCCTACCTCAACAGCAAGAGCGACCACCCGCTGCCGATCCCGCCGGTCCCCGCCGATGCCGCGCCCGCAGCCGAAGCCGCGCCCGCGACGACCGCGACCGCCGACCAGCCTGCGCCGCAGCCCGGTAAGGCCCCCGACATCGCGGCCGGCAGCACCAAGGCGGCGGAGCAGCAGGGCACGTCGAAGACCGAGCCAACGCCGGGTTCGGTCAAGACCTGAGCTAATTCTGGACGGTCGCCTATCGGATCAGCGATGACGGTTTAAGCTACGATCGGGCGTTACCCTTCCATGCCGTAATGCGCCGCGACGATCCCCCACGCCTCGTCGGCAGTTTCGACGACGTGGAACAGGTCGAGGTCGCTCCGCGCGATCGTGCCCTCGTCGGCGAGTGCGTCGAAGTCGACCACCCGGCTCCAGAAATCGCGCCCGAACAGGAAGATCGGCAACGGCGGTACCTTGCCGGTCTGGACGAGCGTCAACAGCTCGAACAGTTCGTCGAACGTGCCGAAGCCGCCCGGAAACACCGCCACCGCCCGCGCCCGCATCAAAAAGTGCATCTTGCGGAGCGCGAAATAATGGAACTGGAAGCTCAAGCCCGGGGTGACGTACGGGTTCGGCACCTGTTCGAACGGGAGCACGATGTTGAGCCCGACCGAGATCGCGCCGACGTCGGCGGCACCGCGGTTCGCCGCCTCCATGATCGACGGCCCGCCGCCCGAGCAGACGACGAACTGCTTGCCCGCCGCATCCTCGCCGACCGCCGACGCCAGACGGGCCAACTCGCGCGCGACGGTGTAGTAATGCGACTTGGCGGCGAGACTTTCAGCGATCCGCGTCGCATCTCCCGGCTCCGCCGCCGCGACGAGCGGCGCCGCGTCCTCGGGCGACGGGATCCGCGCCGAGCCATAGAACACGAGGTCGACGCGATCCCCGCCTCCGACAGCGCGAGTTCGGCCTTCATCAACTCGAGCTGGAGCCGGATCGGGCGCGCTTCGTCCCTGAGCAGGAACTCATTGTCCTGGAACGCGAGCTTGTACGCGGGATGTTCGGTTTGCGCGGTCGAGGTCGGCGCGTTGGCGACGACCGCTTCGTCGCGCGCGGTCGGGAACAGCCGCGACGGGTTCGTGGGGGGTGGTGTCATTTGCTTCTTTCAGCGATGGCCGAGCGCCATAGCTGCTTCGCCCGCGTGTGTCGCGCCTACTTCATCAGCGGCGCGGCGGGCGGCTTGCAGCCCTTCGCCAGCCCTATCCCCTTGAGGAAACCACGGCGGATCGACCCGGCGTACACCGCCGCGACCACCTTGCGCTGCGCGTTTGTCGCACCCGAAAGCCGGCGGATGAGAAAGCGTCCCGGGATCAGGCTGTTGATCGCGTCCTGCCCGGCATCCATCGACAATTCGGTCGCCATGTTCGGCTTCTTGGCGTTCGACGGCACATCGACATCGCGTCCGAGCGCGAGATTGAGCTCGACGACCGCATCGGTGATCGCCGTGCACGTCGTCAGCCCGTCGGTCGCATACGGGTGATCGACGATCCTGAGCAGCGCATCGGGAATCTTCGTCTTCTTGATTCCGACATCGCGGAGCGGCGACCCCGCAATCGTCGCGACATTCCGCTCCTCGCCGGGGGTCTGCGCGGCAAGCGGCACGGCAGCGGCGAGCGCCGAGGCAAGGGCAAAATGGCGCATGAGGGTCCTTTCAAAGTCGTGTCGCGGGCAAAACGACTATTTGCCGTTTCGGGTCCGTGTGACCGTTCGCTCAAGCCACGCTTGACAGTGAGTGTAACTACACTATGTAGCAGCCATGACCGATGACAACCCGACTGCCCGCGAAATCTTCGAGGTCTGCGTCTGCCTCGGGGTTCAGCGCGCCGCCCGCGGACTCGCTCGGCGCTACGACGAGGCGCTGGTGCCCGCCGGGATGACATCGGGACAGTTCGCGATCCTTTCGGCGCTCTTGCGTGACGACCCCGTCCCGTTGACCGAACTCGCCGGGCTGCTGGGTCTCGAGCGCACGACCTTGACGCGCAATCTTGCCCCGCTCGAAGCTGCAGGCCTTGCTCTATCGACCCCGACCAGCGATCGCCGCGTGCGCGCGCTCACCCTGACCAATGCCGGTCGCGACCGGCTCGAATCGGCCTTGCCGTTGTGGCACGCGGCACAGGCCGACAGTGCGCGACGGCTCGACGCCGGATGGGCAGCCGTCCGCCCCGCTCTCGCCCGGCTCGCCTAACCTGTCTCGTCCATAAGCGTGTAACTGCACTGAGGAGAATGACAATGACCCCCGAAGTCGCCACCGATACCCGCCGCCTGTTCGGCCTGATCGCGCTCTGGGGCGGTGCCGTCGCGACCGCGGCCGCGACCGGCCTCTACCTCGCGATTCCAGCGATGTCGGTCGGGCCGATCATCGTCGCGGGCGTTGTCGTGCCGTTCGTCGCTTATCGCCGCTCGTCGCGCTTTCAGGCGGTGATCGCCACGATCGGGCTCCGCCGTCTGACCACATTCCATGCGTGGCGCATCGCGGCAGGGGCCATGTTCCTGTGGTTCATGGCACACGACCGGCTGCCGCCGCTGTTCGCGCGCAATGCGGGCTGGGGCGACATCGCCGCCGGACTGCTCGCAATGGTCGTCGTGATGCTGCCGTTCTCGCGGGCACGCTATTTCGCCTTCCACCTGCTCGGCCTGCTCGACCTCGTCGACGCGCTCGCGATCGGCATAACCTACACCCTTGCCACCGACCCGCGGATGGAGGCGATCCGCGTCCTGCCGATGGCGCTGATCCCGCTGTTCGGCGTCGGCGTCACCGGTGCGAGCCACCTGATCGCGTTCGACCTGCTGCGCCGCGAGCACCGCGCGACCCCGGTCGGCCGGACGGCGTTGACATAAGCGCCGAGGTCTTTAGGGACGGCGGCGGGCCACGCCGTCCCAACGCGGCGCGCGCTCTCTGTGAGGAGAGACCATGACTGACCGACCAAACACGCGCCCCGTGCGTGCGACCTTTTCGTCCGGCCCGTGCGCCAAGCGTCCCGGCTGGACCCCCGACCAACTACAGACCGACGTTCTCGGTCGCTCGCACCGGTCGAAGCTCGGCAAGGCGCGGCTCAAGCTCGCGATCGATCTGACCCGCGAGGTGCTGCAGGTTCCCGACACCCACTTGATCGGCATCGTCCCCGCGTCCGACACGGGCGCGTTCGAAATGGCGATGTGGACGATGCTCGGGGCGCGCCCGGTCACGATGACGGCGTGGGAGAGCTTCGGCGAAGGCTGGGTGACCGACGCGGTCAAGCAGCTCAAACTCGCCGACTGCACCGTCGTCAACGCCGCGTACGGCGAGCTCCCCGACCTGACCCGCATCCCGCAGTCGCACGACGTGTGCTTCACGTGGAACGGGACGACGTCGGGGGTCCGCGTCCCCAACGGCGACTGGATCCGCGACGACCGCGAAGGGCTGATGCTGTGCGACGCGACGAGCGCGGTGTTCGCGCAAGCCCTGCCATGGGCCAAGCTCGATGTCGTCACCTATAGCTGGCAAAAGGTGCTGGGCGGCGAAGGCGGGCACGGCGTGCTGATCCTCGGGCCGCGCGCAGTCGAACGACTCGAAAGCTACTCGCCTGCGTGGCCGCTGCCCAAGATCTTCCGCCTGACGTCGAAGGGCAAATTGATCGCCGGAATCTTCGAGGGCGAGACGATCAACACCCCGTCGATGCTCGCGGTCGAGGACTATCTCGATGCGCTGACGTGGGCGAAGTCGATCGGCGGGCTGAGTGAACTCTACGCCCGCGCCGATGCGAATGCGCAGGCACTCGATCGCTGGGTCGAGGCGACGCCGTGGGTCGCCCACCTCGCCGCCGATCCGGCGACGCGCTCGAATACGAGCGTCTGCCTGACATTGCCCGGCGCGTCGCCCGACGTGCCGAAGGCGATGGCGTCGCTGCTCGAGAAAGAAGGCGTCGCGTTCGACATCGGCGGCTACCGCGACGCGCCCCCGGGACTACGCATCTGGTGCGGCGCGACGGTCGATACCGCCGACGT
>JBBSFF010000057.1:0-9802 GCA_038238995.1 Sphingomonadales bacterium | reverse complement strand
TCGATCGTCCGGGTCTCGCGGTCGTGGATATTGACGGGCTTGCGGATGCGGTGGCCCTCGCCGGCGTAGATGACGAGGCTGACTGGCGTTCCCATCGCCTTGAGCCCGTGCCAGAATTCGACCGACTGCGCGGGCGGGCATTCGACGTCGCGCTCGCCGACATAGATCAGGGTCGGGGTCTTCGCGCTCTTGATCGCGGTCAGCGGCGACAATTTGGTGTAGATCGCCGGGTCGTCGTACGCGCTCGCGCCGAAGAACGGGATCATCCACTGGTCGATGCCATTCTGGCCGTAATAGCTGATCCAGTTGGCGATTCCCGCCCCCGCGACGCCCGCCTTGAAGCGCTGCGAATGCCCGACGGTCCACATCGTCATGAACCCGCCATAGCTGTGGCCGTAGACGCCGAGCCGCGCGTCGTCGACCGGCGCGGCCTTTTCGACCGCGGTCACCCCGGCGAGGATGTCGCGCAGGTCGCCGCCGCCGAAGTCGCGGACGTTGGCGCGGGTGAACCCCTCGCCCTGCCCATAGCTGCCGCGCGGGTTCGGCTGGAAGATGTAATAACCGCGCTCGATCATCTGACGGACGGTGCCGTTCCACAGATACGCGGGCGTCACTGCCGACGACGGCCCGCCGTGGACGATCGTCACCATCGGATATTTGCGGCTGGCGTCGACCGTCGTCGGGCCGAGCAGCCAGCCCTGGACGTCGCGCCCCTCGGACTTCCACCGGATGCTGGTGGCGACGGCGTTGCTGCCAAGCGCGGCGTTTTCGTGGGTGATCGCAGTCAGCGTCAGAGCGGCGCCCGTCGCGGTCCCTGTCGCGATTTCGGGCGGGTGTTCGAAATCCTCGATCGACGCGGCAAATCGCATGCCGTCGGCGCTGATCGCGACGTCGCCGTCGGCGGCATCGAGCGACGCGGCCGCCGACCATAGCGGCGTGAACTTCGCCGCCGTCGCGGTCAGGGCGACGCGGGCAACGTCGTGCTGGTCACCGACGAGCCGGGACGCGACCGGGTCGGCACCTTTCCACGCGAGTGCGACGACCGTCGCCTTCATGCCCGGGGTGAGGTTGACCGGCGTCCCGCCCGCGAACGGTACCGCGTACAGGTCGCCGCCGACCGCGCCGAAGTCGCTCATCAGCCCGCCGATGTAGATGACGGTCGTGCCGTCGGGCGACACGCGCGGCTGGTTCAGCTGGGTCTTGGGCGACGCGATGACCCGCGCCGTGCCGCCGAGGTCGACGGCGATGAGCTTCGCCACCCACCAGTTGTTGTCGCCGTTGCCCTTCGCCGCCGTCGCGACGAAGCCGCGCCCGTCGGGGGTCCAATCGTATTCGTAAACGAAGGTGTCGGCGGGCGAGACCATTCGCAACGCGCCCCCGGCGGCGGGAATTGTCGCGATTCGCTGCTCGTCGTCGGCCGCGCCGATCTCGCCGACCTGCGCCGCGCCCGCCTCGACCGCGCCGGTCGCCTTGGTCGCGCCTTCGACTGCGAGCAGCGCGATCATCTTGCCGTCGGGCGACCAGCGCGGGGTTTGGGCGACGCCGCGGACCGAGGCGAGCGAGCGCAGCTTGGTCCCCGTGGCAATGGTCAGCGTCGCCGTGCCGACTGCGCGGTCGGTGACGATGAAGGCGAGGCTCGCGCCGTCGGGCGACCACGCCGGGGCACCGTAGCTGCACGTCGGGCACGGATCGATCTTGCGGAGCACCGCGCCGGTGGCCGACCGGACGACGACCGCGCCGTGCGGATCGGTGGCACCGGTGTCGATCGCCACGACGCTTTCGACCGCGGCAACGTCGCCCCCGGGGGCGAGCGCGACCTCGCGGAAACGGTGGAGTCCCGCATCCGGTGACGCGGCGGGCGCGGCGGCGGCGAGGACGGCGGCGAGAGCGAGCAACATGATGGATCGAAACCCTCTGAGTAACGTCACGCCTTATACCCGCAATCCGGCGGGCGTCACCCCGGCCACGGCACGGCGCTGGATCGCGCGGCCCGGGCCTCCCGCCGAACCTTGCGTCGCTCCAGTGTGACCATGAAACAACACAACGCGGAGGATATGCAATCCGGTATCTTGTGCATCGACCCAACCGCCCTTGGGCGACGCGTTGCGATCGGCCCGACCACGCTATTGCGACACTCCACGTAACGCGACTGTAACCTTGCCGACACAAACCTGATGTAGCCCCCGCCGTCATGGGACCGGCGTTTGGGTCGGTTCAGGGGATATCATCATGATCATTCGTTCAGGCCTGCGCCTGCAATTGCTCGCGAGCGGCGCATTGGTTGCGCTGAACACCGCACCGGCGTTCGCCCAGGCCGCACGCGCCCCCACCGTGGTAGCCGCCGACGCGACCGTCGCCACGCCCGATGACGGTGTGGGCCTCGCCGACATCGTCGTCACCGCGACGAAGCGCGAGACCAACCTGCAGAGCACGCCGATCTCGATCAGCGTCCTCAGCGCCCAGTCGATCAGCGATCGTCACGTCCTCAGCCTGTTCAACCTTGCCGACGGCACGATCCCGTCGCTGCGCGTCGCGACCTTCGAAGCGCGGCAGTCGGCGCTGACGATCGGTATCCGCGGGATCGTTCCGTACGACCAGAACCAGACCGCCCGCGACGGCGGCGTCAGCGTCTATATCGATGGCGTCGCGCTCGGCAAGACGCAGGGCCTGAACGCCGCGCTGTTTGATATTGAGCGCATCGAGGTTCTCAAGGGCCCGCAGGGAACCCTGTTCGGCCGCAACACCGAGGGCGGCGCGCTGTCGCTCGTCACCCGCGCCCCGTCGGGTGAGCTCGAGGGACGCATCGTCGGCGGCGTCGGCAACTACTCCAGCCGCAACGCCGAACTCCACCTCGACCTGCCGTCGTTCGCCAACGTCTCGGTCAAGCTCGACGGCGTCTATCAACATCAGGATCCGACGGTCCGCGATCCGCTGTCGGGGTCGACCGGCTGGAACTTCTACGACCGGGTCGGCGGCCGCGTCGCGGCGCGCTGGAAGCCGATCGAGGGCCTGACCGCCGACTTCGCCTACGACTATGCGCGTGACGAGAACACGCCGAATTTCAGCCAGCTGCTCAGCTACAATCCGAATGGCTTCCCGGTCGGGACCTACGTCAACACTGCCGCCGCTGGCGCGACCCCGGTCTACTCGCTGCTGACTTCGCCGACCGGCGTGCCGTGCGGCGGTACCATCGCCGCCGGCAGCACGCGGCCGGTCTGCATCGCGCCGAAGGCGCCGATTCAGGGCGTCCACCCCGAGCGTCAGTACGTCTCCGAGGTCCCCGTGCCACAGCAGCCGAGCGTCGACATCACCCACGGCGCTTCGGCCAACCTCAAGTACACCGCCGCGCCCTGGCTCGAGCTGCGCTCGATTACGGCGTGGCGCGGCGTCTCGACCGATCAGTGGGACAACTCCGGCGGCACCGCGCGCAGCACGTTCGCGCCGAACGCCAACGTCAGCCGCTACAGCCTGTCGTTCCTGCGTCAGCACCAGTTCAGTCAGGAATTCCAGGCGGTCGGCAGCATCCCGCAGTTCGACTATGTCGCCGGCGCCTATTACTTCACCGAGCATGCGACCGAGTATGCCGCGACCCCGCTGAGCAATTTGTTCAATGTCGGCGGGACCGCGACGGCGCTGCGCAGCCCGGTCATCGATTCGAGCGTCACCGGCAACATCAGCGGAGCGAACTCGGGCTATCAGCAGTATGCGCCGTCGTGCACCAACACCCTCGCGACGATCGTGCCGCAGTTCGCCAACAGCTGCCAGTTCATCACGCGCGCCAGCTCCGCCTACGACCACACCTACTCGGCGTTCGGCAACGTGACCTACACGCCCGGTGGTTTCGACCTTGTCCACCTCACGCTCGGTGGCCGTTATACCCACGACCAGCGGCGCGGTCAGCTGTACGTCATCAACAACCGGGCCGACCTGAACCCGATCAACGCCGTCGCCAACAGCGTGGCGACGCCGTTCTTCTTCAAGAACAGCCTCAACCGGTTCGACCCGCTGGTGAACCTCGCCGTCGACGCGACCGACGATATCCACCTCTACGCCAAGTACGCCACCGGCTTCCGCGCCGGCGGGGCCAACGACCGGTCGCAGCAGTTCAACGCGTTCGGTCCGGAAGCGGTCAAGTCGTACGAAGTCGGCGCGAAGATGGACTTCCTCGACCACAAGGCACGGCTCAACCTCGCCGGCTACATCATGGACCGGAGCAACACGCAGTTCGACTTCGACCAGTTCGACACCAGCGCGACCAGCCCGACCAACGGCGCGCACATCGAGCAGACGCAGAACGCCGGGACAAGCAAGATCCGCGGGATCGAGGCCGACCTGACGCTCCGCCCGACGCGTGACCTGACGCTGTCGGCATCGTACGCCTACACCTATTGGCGTGCGCCGTCGGCGATCAACTCGATCACCGGCGGGCTGCCGCAGCAGCTCTACATCGTTTACACCCCGAACAATGCCGCGTCGGGCGCGATCGACTACAACGTGCCGCTCAACGTCGGCGACGCCAGCGTCCGTCTTCATCTCGACGCCGCCTATGCGAGCAGCCAGTATAGTTTCCAGCTCGAGCCGACGAAAACCGATGCGAGCTTCGTCGTCAACGGCCGCCTCGCCCTCGCCGACATCGCCGTCGTCAACAACAACAAGGTGACGGTTGCGGTCTGGTCGCGCAACCTGTTGAACCGGACGTACATTTACCGCCGGTCGGCGGCGAACTCGTCGCCAGTGCTGAACTACAACGGCACGACGCTGGTCTCGACCGGCTACGGCGGCATCCTTGGCGACTACGGCAACTTCAACCCGCCGCGGACCTTCGGTCTGGAAGTCTCCGCCAAATTCTGATCGACCCCCGACGACTGTGTCGCCCGGTCCGAGGAAACTCGGGCCGGGCATTTTTTTGTTGCCCGGGGCGACACGTCGAGACGCGACGCACCGCTTTCGCCAGTCCGCCGGAGCCGCTACCACGGCACCATGCCCGCCACCCCCGGACCCCTCGACGACCTGTTGATCGTCGACCTGTCGCGCGTCCTCGCCGGGCCGTACGCGACGATGGTGCTCGGCGACCTCGGCGCGCGCGTGGTCAAGGTCGAACGGCCCGCGACCGCCGGCAATCCCGGCGGCGACGACAGCCGCCACATCGGGCCGTTCAAGGCGGGGGACCCGGGCCAGTCGGCGTATTTCGCGAGCATCAACCGCGGCAAGGAATCGATCGCGCTCGACCTCGCCGACGCGGCCGACCGCGCGATATTCGACGCACTCGTCGCGCGCGCCGACGTGCTCGTCGAAAACTTCCGCCCCGGGGTGATGGACCGGCTCGGGCTCGGCTGGGTCACGCTCCACGCGAAGCATCCGCGGCTGATCTACGCCGCCGCGAGCGGCTTCGGCCACACCGGCCCCGACCGCGACAAGCCCGCGTACGACATGATCGTGCAGGCGATGGGCGGGATCATGTCGGTCACCGGCTGGCCCGGCGGGGCACCAACTCGCGTCGGCACGTCGATCGGCGACATCACCGCCGGGCTGTTCACCGTCACCGGCATCCTCGCCGCGCTCCACCACCGCCACCGCACGGGGGCGGGGCTGTTCGTCGACGTGGCGATGCTCGACGGGCAGATCGCGATCCTCGAAAACGCCGTCGCGCGCTTCGCCGTCAGCGGCATTGCGCCGGGGCCGCTCGGCGCGCGGCATCCGTCGATCACCCCGTTCGCGGCGTACGCCTGCGCGGACGGGCATATCGTCATCGCGGCGGGCAACAACGCGCTGTTCCGCGCGCTCGGCATCGCGCTCGACCTGCCCAATCTGCCCGACGACGCGCGCTTCGCGACGAACGCCAGCCGGACCGACCATGCCGTGGCGCTCGGCGCGATCATCGAGGCGCGGCTGGCGGCCGCCGACGCGGCGCACTGGCTCGGCGCGATCGAGGCGGCGGGTGTGCCTTGCGGCCCGCTCCACGACGTCGCGCAGGCATTGGCGCACAGGCAGGTGATCGCGCGCAACATGGCGATCCAGACCGGCTTTCCCGACGGCACGCCGCTGCTCGCGGCGGGCAATCCGGTCAAGCTGTCGGGCTATGCCGACCCGGCGGTGCGCGCCAAAGCCCCCGCGCTCGACGAGCATCGCGCGATGATCCTCGCGGATCTGGGGCTTTGACCGACGCCGACGTCGCGCTCGCCCACTGCCTCGCCGACGCGGCGGGGGCGGTCATCCGCCCGCATTTCCGCAACCTGACGGCGGTCGAGACCAAGGACGACGCCTCGCCGGTCACCGTCGCCGACCGCGCGGCGGAGGGGGCGATCCGGGAAATCCTCGCCGCCGAGCGTCCGGACGACGGGGTCATCGGCGAGGAATACGGCGAGGACCGGCCGGACGCGGCGCGCGTCTGGGTGATCGACCCTATCGACGGGACGCGCGCCTTCGTCGTCGGGCGGCCCTCGTTCGGGACGCTGATCGCGCTGCTCGAGGACGAGGTCCCTGTGCTCGGGGTGATCGACCAATGCATCGCCCGCGACCGGTGGCTCGGGACGGTGGGGGGCACGACCCTCAACGGCGCGACGGCGACGACGCGACGCTGCGCGCGGCTCGGCGCGGCGCGGGTCGGGACGACCTCGCCGTACCTGTTCGACGACCCGGCGGCGTTCCAGCGCGTGCGCGCCGCGGCGCACGATGTCATCTACGGCGGCGATTGCCACAACTACGGGCTCGTCGCGAGCGGCCACCTCGACCTCGTCGTCGAATCGGGGCTCAAGGTCTACGACTGGGCCGCGCTGGTTCCGGTCGTGACGGGAGCGGGCGGGGCGATGACCGACTGGCACGGGGCTGCGCTGCGGCTCGGCAGCGACGGGCGGGTGGTCGCCGCCGGGGACCCGGCGCTGATCGCCGAGGTTCTGGCAACCCTCGTAGCTTAGCCCGGCGTGCCGAAGCGCGCGGCGTATTCGGTCGTCCGCCCTTCGTCGAGCAGCGTCGCCTGTTCGACCAGCCGGTCCTTTGCGATCCGACCGTCGAACGCGCCGAGCCGGGCGTCGGCGTCGACCGCCTCGTCGGGGGTCAGACGGGCGATCTTGTCGACCGAATCGAGGCCGATGCCTTCGAGCGCGGCGGCGAACTTGTCGCCGACCCCTTTGAGCGCGCGGATGCCGGGGACCGCCGCGACGATCGGCCCCGTCCCGGCCAGCGGTTCGGACGCCATCGGGGTCAGGGGCGGCAGGGGCATCAGCGGCGCGAGCGGCAGCGGCTCCTGCGCGGTCCGGCGCAGCTTGGCGACTTCGCGCTTCAACCGGTCGACCTCGTCGGCGAGCGGGCGCGTCGCCTCGCGGCTGGCGGCGAGCTCGCGTTGCGCCTGCGCCGCCTCGGTCCGCGCCGCCGCGAGCGCCGACGTGTCGGCGACCGCCGCGACCCTGACCGTGCGCCGGAACAGCCGCCCGAGCAGCAGGCCGACCACCAGTCCGCCGAGCGCCCACAGCGCGTAGACAAGGCTGAATTCGTACGTCGTGCCCATTGCATCGCTCCGCCGTGACTGCGACGCCGCACATGCGGCGAACGGGGTGGTTCGGCAAGTCCCCGGCTGCTAATCGAAGGCGATGACCGTCGCCGCGCCCGCCCCGATCGACCGCCGCCTCGCGATCGGCGCGGTGCTGATCGTCCTCCTGCTGTCGGCGCTCGACCAGACGATCGTCTCGACCGCGATGCCGCGGATCATCGCCGAGCTCCACGGGCTCGAACGGATCGCGTGGGTCGGCACGTCGTACTTGCTCGCCTCGACCGTCGTCGTGCCGATCTACGGCAAGCTCGGCGACCTATACGGCCGCCGGCCGATCCTCGTCTTCGGGGTCGTCGTGTTCCTGCTGGGCTCGATCCTGTGCGGGCTCGCGGGCGAGTTCGGCGCGCTGCCGATCGTCGGCGACGGCATGAACCAGCTGATCGTCTTCCGCGCGCTCCAGGGGCTCGGCGCGGGGGCGCTGACGACCGGCGCGTTCGCGACGATCGCCGACATCGTGCCCCCCGCCGAACGCGGCAAGTACACCGGCTGGTTCGGCGCGATGTTCGGTTTCGCCAGCGTCGCCGGGCCGGTGATCGGCGGCGCGCTGACCGAACACGCGACGACGACGATCGTCGGCCATGTCGTCAGCGGCTGGCGCTTCGTCTTTTACGTCAACCTGCCGCTCGGCGCGATCGCGCTCTGGATCCTGCTCAACCGCCTGCCGAATACCGGCGGGCAGGTCGGCGGCGAGCGGCGGGTCGACTGGACCGGCAGCGCGCTGCTGCTGCTGACGTTCGTGCCGCTGCTGCTCGCGCTGTCGTGGGGCGGGCATGCCCATGCGTGGGGGTCGCCGACGATCGTCGCGATGCTCGGCGGCGCGGTCGCCGGGCTCGTCGCGCTCCTCTGGTATTCGCGCGACAAGGACCACGCGGTCGTCCCGCTCGGGCTGTTCGCCAACCCGGTCTTCGCGCGCGGCAACCTCGCGCTGTTCCTGATCAACGTCGCCTTCATGGGCATGGTCATGTTCCTGCCGCTGTATCTCCAGGTCGCGCGCGGCGTCGCGGCGACCGCGAGCGGCTTCACCTTGCTGCCGCTGATGGGCGGGGTCCTCGTCGGCAGCGTCGTCGCCGGGCGCGTCGTCAGCGCGACCAAGGTTTACAAGCCGGTCCTGATCGCGGGCGGGATCGCAACGCTCGCCGGGGTCGGGTTGCTGCTCCAGGTCGGTCCCGACACCTCGCGGACCGCGCTGCTGCTCCGGCTGGCGCTGTTCGGCTTCGGCATGGGGCCGGCGATGGGGATGTTCACGCTTGCGATTCAGAGCGCGGTCGAACCGCGGCGGATCGGGGTCGCCACCGCGTCGGCGCAGTTCTTCCGCCAGATCGGCGCGACGATCGGCGTCGCGCTGTTCGGCGCGATCCTGACCAACACGCTCATCGCCGAGCTGCCGCGCCGCGCGCCCGACCTCGTTCGCTCCGCGACCGTCGACATGAGCCGCGCGCAGGCGCTGGCGATGGACGCGGGCGCGCTGCGGACGACGCTCGCCACGAACGGAGTGACCGATCCCGACCGCGTCGCGCGCACCGGCGACGGCATCCGCGCGAGCTTTTCGGCGGCGATCCTCGGGTTGTTTCCGATCAGCGCGACCCTGTTCCTCGGCGCGTTTGTCGTCACGCTGACGATCCCCGGGCTGCGGCTGCGCGGACGCGAGGCCCCGCGCGACGTCGCCGCGGGTGCGGGCGCGCCCGCCGAATGAGCGACCCGGCCCGGCGGCGGTCGCTCCCCCCCGGCGGCACCGCCGCGACCCGGTCGATGCGCGACGGCTGGCGGTCGCGGTCGATCGTCTGGCCGGCGGGAACGCGGGGCTCGATCGTGTTCATCGGCGGGCGCGGCGACTTCGTCGAGAAATACGCCGAAAGCCTGTGGCACTGGCGCGACCGGGGATTCGGGCTGGCGGCGTTCGACTGGCGCGGGCAGGGTAGGTCGGGACGGCTCGGCGACACGCCCGACAAGGGGCATTCGACCGGTTTCGACCCCCTCGTCGACGACCTCGCCGAACAGATCGGGTGGTTCCGGTCGGCACTCCCGCCGCCGTATTTCGCCGCCGCGCATTCGATGGGCGGGCATCTGCTGCTGCGCCATCTCGCGCGCGCGCCCGGGTCGATCGACCGTGCGGCGTTGCTCGCGCCGATGCTCGGGCTGCGCGCCGCGCCGATCGGACCATGGCTCGCGCGGCTGATCGCGACTATCCAGGTCGCGCGCGGCAAGGCGGGCGACTATGCCCCCGGGGCCGGGCCAGCGCAGGCGAGCAACGCGGCG
>JBBSFF010000056.1:0-9820 GCA_038238995.1 Sphingomonadales bacterium | reverse complement strand
GCGTGCCGAGCGGCGCGATCGTGACCTTCCGCGACGTGACCGCGGCGCGCGCGGCGACGGCGGCGCTACGCGACCTCAACGACAGCCTCGAGGCGCGCGTCGCCGAACGCACCCGCGAACGCGACCGGACGTGGGCGAACTCGCAGGACCTGTTGTGCGTGATCGCCACCGACGGGGTGTTCACCGCGGTAAACCCGGCGTGGACGACCGTTCTCGGCTGGACCGCCGACGACCTGCTCGGGCAGAGCATTCTCGCGTTTCTGCACGCCGACGATCGTCCGCGCGCCGCGACGCGGCTTGCGACGCTGCGGCCACAATATTGGTCACGGGTCGAAAATCGGTATCGCCACCGCGACGGCAGCTACCGCGACTTCAGCTGGGCGACGACCCCGGAAGGTGCGCTGGTCTATTGCAGCGGCCGCGATATCACCGCCGAGAAGATCGCCGCCGCCGAACTCGCGGTCGCACAGGACGCGCTGCGGCAGGCGCAGAAGATGGAGGCGGTCGGGCAGCTGACCGGCGGCATCGCGCACGACTTCAACAACCTGCTGCAGATCGTCGTCGGCAACCTCGACCTGCTCCAGCGCGCGCTCCCCGCCGATCCGCCGCGGCTGCGTCGCGCCGCCGACAACGCGCTGGCGGGGGCGATGCGCGCGGCGGCACTGACGCAGCGGCTGATGGCGTTCTCGCGCCAGCAGCCGCTGGTCGCGACCGCGATCGACGTCAACGCGCTCGTCCGCGGCATGACCGACCTGATCGGGCGTTCGCTCGGGGAGACGATGGCGATCGACCTCCGCCTCGACCCCAGCGCCGGGCGCATCGAGGCCGACCCCAACCAGCTCGAAAGCGCAATCCTCAACCTCGCGGTCAACGCGCGGGATGCGATGCCGGGCGGCGGCGTCCTGACGATCGCGACGTCGACCCGCGTGCTCGACAGCGCGGCCGCCGCCGCCGCCGCGCTGCCGGCGGGCGCGTATCTTGTCATCAGCGTCACCGACACCGGGGTCGGCATCGACGCGGCCACGGCAGCGCGTGTGTTCGAGCCGTTCTTCACGACGAAGGAGGTCGGCAAGGGCACCGGGCTCGGCCTCGCGATGGTCTACGGGTTCGTCAAACAGTCGCGCGGCCATGTTGTGCTCGCCTCGACGCCGGGCACCGGCACGACGGTCGACATCGTGCTGCCGGTGTTCGCCGGCGACCTTCCCGCGGCGGCGCCAGCAGCGGCGGCGAGCGGGTCGACCCGCCGCGCGACGATCCTCGTGGTGGAGGACGACGATGCGGTCCGCGCGGCGGCGGTCGAGATGCTCGGTGAACTCGGCCACGCGGTCATCGCCGCCGCGGACGGGCCCGAGGCGGTGGCGATCATCGGCGCGCGCGGGTCGGACATCGATTTGTTGTTCACCGATGTCGTCCTGCCGGGCGGAATGACCGGGGTCGATATCGCGCGCGTCGCGGTGTCGGTCGTGCCCGGACTGCGCGTGTTGTTCACGACCGGCTATGCCCGCAGCGCGTTCGACGATAGTGACCTGACGGCGGGCGCGGTGTTGCCGAAGCCGTACACCTTCGCCAACCTCGCCGCGCAGATCGCAACGACGCTCGGCTGACCAACACTAAAGACTGGAGCGGGCGAAGGGATTCGAACCCTCGACCCCGACCTTGGCAAGGTCGTGCTCTACCCCTGAGCTACGCCCGCTCGGGCAGAAACGCAGGGCGGACTGCGCTTCGGGAGACGGCTCGCTACAGCAGCCGCGCGGTGGGGGCAAGCCTGAAATCGGGTTGGCAACCACCGCGTTGCGACCCCATATGCCGCTTCCGACCCCGACGGAGGAACCCGGTGGCCAGCCTTTCGACCCCCCAAGCCGACAAAGCCAGCATCGACGCGTTCAAGCGCGACGTCATCGACGCGTCGGCGACTACGCTCGTCCTCGTCGATTTCTGGGCCGAATGGTGCGGGCCGTGCAAGACGCTGACCCCGGCGCTCGAACGCATCGTTGCGGCCAACGCGCCGCGCGTCGCACTGGTCAAGATCGACGTCGACAAGCACCCGGCGGTCAGCGCGCAGTTCCGTATCCAGTCGATTCCGACGGTCTACGCCTTCCTCCGCGGTCAGCCGGTCGATGGCTTCCAGGGCGCGTTGAGCGAGCGCGAGTTGAAGACCTTCGTCGATCGGCTGCTCGCCGCGATGCCCCCCGCGCCGGGCGACCCCGAGGCCGAAATCGCGGCGATGATCGCCGACGCCAACGCTGCGCTCGACGACGGCGCGATCGCCGATGCGGCCACGATGTTCGCCGCCCTCATCGCCGAGCTGCCCGACCGGGTCGAGGTGATCGCCGGGCACGCCCGCGCGCTCGTCGCGCTCGGCGAGTATGACGCGGCCGATGCGGCGCTGGCGGCGCTGCCCGCCGACGCGAAGGACCCGACGCTCGCGCGCACCCGCGCGGCGATCGCGCTGGCCAAGGATGCGCCGCCGGTCGACGACCTCGCCGGGCTCGCTGCGCGCGTCGACGCCGACCCCGACGACCATGCTGGCACGGTCGAGCTCGCCGGTGGGCTGATCGCGCGCGGCGACCGCGACGGTGCGGCGGACGTGCTGCTGGCGAGCATTGCCCGCGACCGGGCCGCGAACGACGGCGCGGCGCGGACGAAACTGCTCACGTTGCTCGAAGCGGCGGGGTTCGCCGACCCCTGGGCTGCGGCGGTGCGCCGCCGCCTGTCGACGATCCTGTTCGCTTGACCGTATAAGGCGTCATGGACACCGAAATCGATTCGGAGACGACGATGCTGCCGACCGTGCTGCCGGTTTTTCCGATCGGTGGCGCGGTGCTGCTGCCGCGCGGGGTCATGCCGCTCAACATCTTCGAGCCGCGCTATCTGGCGATGGTGCGCGACGCGATGGCGGGGTCGAAGCTGATCGGCATGATCCAGCCGCGGCTGGCCGGCGGCGACGAGGTCAAGCCCGGGCTGTTCGACGTCGGCTGCGCCGGGCGCATCACCGAATATCGCGAAACCGGCGACGGGCGGATGATCATCGCGCTGACGGGCGTCGTGCGCTTCGCCGTCGCGCGCGAGCTCGACGTGACGACGCCGTACCGGCAGGTCATGCCCGATTTCGACGCTTTCGCCGACGACGCGGGTGATCCGCGCCCGCTCGCGCCCGCCGCGCGCTCGGCGCTCGAAACGACGCTGCGCGCGTACCTAGACACGCAGGGGCTTAGCGCCGACTGGGCGGCGGTCGCCGAGGCCGACGACGAATCGCTTGTGACAACCTTGAGCGCGGTGTGCCCGTTCGATCCGGTCGAGCGGCAGGCGCTGCTCGAGGCGCGCGACCTGCCCGCGCGCGCGGCGACGCTCAACGCGCTGATGACGTTCGCCCAAGGGGCGAGCGGCAGCGACGGCAACCGGCTGCAGTGAGCGCGGGCGACGCCGACGACGCGGCGCGCGAGGTCGATCCCCGCCTCCTCGCGATACTCGTCTGCCCGCTGACCCGCTCGCCGCTGCGCTACGACCGCGCGGCGCGCGAACTCGTGTCCGATTCCGCTGGGCTCGCGTACCCGATCCGCGACGGCGTGCCGATCATGCTGATCGAGGAGGCCCGCGAGATTTGAGCGCGGGCGGCAGCGCGCCGCCTCAGGGCCGCGCCGCCGCGGGGTCGCCGAGCTTGAGCTGGGTCCGTAGGAACACGTCGGACTGGGCCAGCATGTCGGCTTCGGCCTTACTGTCGTCGAGCTGGTGGTCGAGCCCCTTGTAGACGACGAGCCGGGTCGACTTTCCCGCCTTGCGCAGTGCCGCATCCATCGCCCGCGATTCGGCGATGTTGACGTTGATGTCGGTGTCGCCGTGAAACATCAGCACCGGGGCCGCGAACGCCGCGGCATGGCGAAGCGGCGATCCCTCCGCCGCGGTTCGCGCGTCGCCGACCGCGCGCTGGACCAGTTCGTACGACGTGAAGCCGCGCGCCTCCTCCTTGATCATGTCGAAATCGGTGACCGGGGCGACCGCGATGACGGCCTTGAACAGCGCCGGATCGATCACGTTCGCCTGGAGCGCGGCATAGCCGCCGTACGACCAGCCGAACACCGCGACCTTCGCCGGGTCGGCGATCCCCTCGCGGATCATCCAGCGCCCGGCATCGGTCACGTCGCCGATCGCGGTGCGCCACGACTGAAAGGCGTTGTTTTGGTAGAATGCCCGGCCATAGCCGGTCGAGCCGCGGAATTCGGGCTGGATCACCGCGAACCCGCGTTGCGCGAAGAACTGCGCGAGGACGTCGAAGCCGCCGGTATCGCGGTACGACGGGCCGCCGTGCGGCATGACGAGCGCGGGCAGGTGCTTGCCGTCGCTGCCGGGCGGCAGCGTCAGATACGCCGGGATCGCCGTTCCGTCGGCGGCCGGATAGCTGATCGCCTTGACCGCCCCGAACGCATAGCCGCTCAGCGCCGGTCGCCCGGTCGAAATCTGCGCCATCTGTTTCGTCGTGCGGTCGAGCAGATAATATCGACCCGGATCGGTGTCGCTGGCGGCGTGGACGATGACCTTCCGCTCGTCGGCGCTCGTCGCACCGAAATCAACCAGCGGGGTGTTCGGCAGGGTCTTCGACAGCTGCTCGGCGAGCTTTTTATAGTCGGGATCGAAATAGACGACGTTGCGCTGCTCGGTGACGTAGGTGAAGCCGATCACCCGGCTCTGGCGACCGACGGTCACCACGTCCTCGACATCGAATCGCGGATCGGCGTAGACGAGGTCGGCCTTGAGTGTGCCGTCGAGCGCGACCTTGAACAGCGCGTCGCGGCCATCCTTTTTGGCGAGCGCGTAGGCGACGTTCGCCGCTCCGTCGACAGCGAGCGGGCGCAGGCCCGGCCCATTAGCCGCGACGCTGCTGAACGTCGTCCAGCTGCGGCTGCCCGGCGCCCGATACTGATATTCGGTGACGCCCGACAGCAAGCCCGCACTGGTTTCGCCGTCGAGCGCGATGATGCGGACGACGCCGTTGCCGTCGGCGAAATAACGGTCGACGCTGTTCTTCGGGGCTTCGACGAGCTTGCTCGCGCCAGTCTTGGTGTTGACGAGTTCGACACCGAGCCCCTGCCGACTGACCGAGATCACCGTGCCGGTGGCCTGGCTGGGGACAAAGTTCCGTGCCATCAGCACGGTGCCGTCGACCCCCGCCCGCCAGTCGAGCACTACTCCATCGACCTGATTGATTCCGAGCGCATGGTCGCCGGTCTTGCGGCTGAGCCACATCTTGTGCGCCCCGTTCGCGTCGACCCCGAGCAGCCGCGTGATCGCCAGCCGCAGGCCGCTGCCCGCATCGATTCCGTAAAAGCGGCAGACGAGCCGGTCGGCCGCCGACCAGCCGCACGACGTCAGCTTGAGCGGATTGCCGTCTGCCGACCCGATCGCCGTCGCTTCGCCTTTGGCGACGTCGATAACCATCGCGACGTTGGTCTTGCCCTCGGCGGGCGCGATGAAGGCGACGTGCGAGCCGTCGGGCGAAAGGGTCGCTGCCGCGACCAACGGGCGCGCGCCGAACGCGGCAGCGACCGCCTCGAGCGAACGCGGCGGATCGGCGGCCATCGCTGCCGACGCTGCAGCCAGAGTTGCCAGCGCGACGACACCCTCAGTCACCCAACGCACAATACCCGCTCCCCGACCCGCTGCCCGTGCGTCGTTAACCCAGAGCCACGCGCGCCTCAATCCGGCATCTCCCATAATTCGATCGGCGTGCCCTCAGGGTCGTGGAGGCGGGCGAAGCGCCCGGTTTCGGGGGCGTCCCATTCGGCGCGGGTCTCGACCGCGATGCCCGCCGCGCGCAGGCCCGCAAGCAGGTCGTCGAGCCCGACCACGCGGAAGTTGAGCATGAACGCCTTGTCGGCGGCGAAATAGTCGCTGTCGTCCGCGAACGGGGCGAACACGGTCGGACCGGCGGCGGTCGCCCACGTCCACGGGTCGGGGGCAGCGGTGTTCGTGCCGGTGCCGTCGCACCCCGCGCCGACGCCGAGATGGTCGACGTACCATGCCTTGAGCGCATCGGGGTCGCGGGCGCGAAAGAACAAGCCGCCGATGCCGGTTACGCCCATGACAGTCTCCGTGATTCGCCGGGCCGATAGCTTGGCTAAAGCGGCGTGCCGGTCAAGAGCTTTGGCCGGTCGCCGGTCTCGCCGCGCGCCTCGGCCATGAACCGCTGCTTGAGCAGTGGCACGCGCTCGACCGCCGCCAGCCCAAAGCGCCGCGCCGCTGCGGGCGCGCGGCCCTTGAGCGCGAACAGGCGGTTGAGGCCGTCGGTGACGCTGCCGACCATCGAATTGTCGAGCCGCCGCCACGCCGAATAGCGCGCCGTCACCGCGGGTGCCCCAAGATCGAGCCCGAGCCGGACGCTGTCGACGAGCACCTCGGTCAGCGCCGCAACGTCGCGCAGCCCCATGTTGAGCCCCTGGCCCGCGATCGGGTGGATGCCGTGCGCGGCGTCGCCGATCAGGACGAGCCGCTCGCCGGTGTAGGCGTTGGCGTGGTGGTAGCCGAGCGGGTACGACGCGGCGGGCGCGATGACGGTGACCGCGCCGATCAGCCCGCCGATCCGCGCCTCGATCTCGGCGGCGAGGCCGCGCGGGCCGAGCTTGAGCGTCCCCGGCGCGGCGTCGTTCTCGACCGTCCACACGATCGCCGAGCGCGGCTTGCCGCCGTCGCCGTCCTGCATCGGCAGGATCGCGAACGGGCCGGTCGGGTAGAACAGCTCGAACGCCGTATGGTCGTGCGGCACGGCGTGCTCGATCATCGTCACGATTGCGGTCTGCGGGTACGTCCAGCGCGCGACCGCGATGCCCGCGGCGTCGCGGACCTTCGACCGACGTCCGTCGGCGGCGATCAGCAGCGGCGCGGTGAGGACTGTGCCGTCGGCAAGCGTCACCGTCGCGCCAGTGGCATTGCGGACGATGCTCGCGACGGTCACCGGGGCGTGGAGCGCGATCCCCGCCGCCGCGCGCCCCGCCGTCAGCAACGCGGCGCGCAGGTGACGGTTCTCGACCATATAGCCGAGCGCGCCGCCCTCACCGTCGGTCTCGAGCGCGTCGAAGATCAGCGGCCGCGTCGTGATGCCGTCGCTGACGCGGATGCGGTGGATCGCGCACGAATGGTCGTCGAGTACGCCGCCGAGGCCGATCGCGTGGAACATCGCCGCCGACGCGCTGGCGATCGCGGTCGCGCGCCCGTCGAACGCGGCGGTCAGCGTCGCGTCGAGGTCGGCGGCGTCGACCACCGCGCTCGTCACCCCATGCGCATCGAGTGCGAGCGCGAGCGTCGTGCCGACCAGCCCGCCGCCGATGATGATCACGTCCGTGTCCATCGACCGGTCATACCCGCGTCGGCGGTCATTGCGAAGCGGCACGATGTCCCGATCTTGCCCCGCGACTCGATCCGGGGCATCGTGGCGAGAAGCGAACGGAGGGCGAACGGCATGGCGACGAGGGCCGCGACGACGGGGGGGCGCGACACGCGGATCGCGCCCGCCGGAACCGCTGCCCGTCGTGGCGTTGCGATCGCCGGCGGCATCGCACTGCTGGGCCTCGCCGCCGCGCTCGTTGCTGCGCTCGTCAGCTACGACGCGCACGACGCCTCGTTCGATACCGTGACCGGGCGGGTGCCGCAGAACCTGCTCGGCGCGCCCGGCGCATGGGTTGCCGACGCCTTGCTGTTCGCGGCGGGGTATGCGGCGGCGGCGCTGGTCCCCGTGGTCGCTATCGGCGGGGTGCGGCTGCTGCGGCGAAAAGGGTTTGCGGCGTGGCGGCGGTCGGCGCTGGCGACGCTGGCGGGAACGTTGTGCGCGGCGGGCGCGGTCGGCGCGCTGTGGCCCGACCCCGACGCCGCGCTGCCGGCGGGGAGCGGCGGGCTGACCGGGTTGGTCGCGGCGGGGGCGGGCGACGCGCTGGCGGCACTCCCGGCGCTCGCGGCGTTCCCGATGGCGAGCCTGCTCGCGTTGGTCCTCGCGATGGTGGCGCTCCCGCTGCTTATCTGGGGCTCCGGGATCGACCGAGGCGATGTCGTGGCGATCGTCGGCCTGTTCCGCCACCGCGCTGCCGCTGACGACGCCGTGCCGGTCGAACGCCGCCGCCCGCTCGCCGACGCTGCCGCTGCGATCGAACAGGCCGCCGCCCCGCGCGCGACGATCGTCACCCCCGCTGCCCCGGCCGCCGTCTCGGCGAAGCGCGGGCGGCGCGACCGCCAGCCGACGCTCGGCCTCGGCGACATCTACGAGCTGCCCCCGCTCGACCTGCTCAAGCCCGTGCCGAAGGGGCCGGTGGTCAAGATCGACCGCGCGAGCCTCGAACAGAACGCCCGCCTCCTCGGATCGGTGCTCGACGACTTCGGCGTCAAGGGGCGCATCGGCGACGTCCGCCCCGGGCCGGTGGTGACGATGTACGAGCTCGAACCGGCCCCCGGGCTCAAGGCGAGCCGGGTGATCGGCCTGTCGGACGACATCGCCCGGTCGATGAGCGCGGTCAGCGCGCGCGTCGCGGTCGTGCCCGGACGCAACGTCATCGGTATCGAGCTGCCCAACCCGAACCGGCAGATGGTGACGCTGTCCGAGCTGCTCGCGAGCGCGGCGTTCGAGGACCAGTCGGCGGCGCTGCCGCTCGTGCTCGAGGCCGTCATCATCGTCGCGCTCTGGATCTTCGGCAGGGTATTCGCGTGAGACCGTTCGACTGGGTGGTGCTGGTCGTCTACGTCGGGTGGATCATCATCGACGGTTTGCGCCGCTCGAAGGGCACCGACAAGGTGGACGGCTATCTGCTCGCGAACCGGTCGCTGCCGTGGTGGGCGGTCGGGTTGTCGGTGATGGCGACGCAGATGAGCGCGGTCACCATCGTCGGGACCACCGGCCTCGCTTACACCACCGGCCTGCGCTTCATTCAGAACTACTTCCCGCTGCCGCTCGCGATGGTCATCCTGTCGCTGACGGTGGTGCCGTTCTTCACGCGCGCGCGGGTCTACACCGCCTACGAGTATCTCGAACGCCGATTCGACGTCAACGTCCGCTCGCTCGCCAGCTTTCTCTTTCTGATCGGACGCGCGACATCGCTCGGGGTCACGCTGGCGGCGCCGTCGGTGGTGATGTCGGTGATTCTCGGGTGGTCGCTGCCGGTCACTGTGCTGGTGATCTGCATCCCGATGATCGCCTACACCACGATCGGCGGCGTGCAGGCGGTGGCGTGGACCGACGTCAAGCAGATGTTCGTCGTGGTGTTCGGGATGTCGGCGGCGGTGGTCATCCTGCTCTACGGCATCCTGCACCACGTCAGCTTCGGCCAGGCGCTTCAGCTCGCCGGCGCGACCGGCCGGTTGAAGGCGGTCGACTTCAGCTTCAACCTGAGCGAGACCTACACGTTCTGGTCGGCAATGCTCGGCGGCACGTTCCTGATGCTGTCGTACTTCGGCTGCGATCAGAGCCAGGTGCAGCGCTACCTGACGGCGAAGTCGATCGACCAGGCGCGGCGGTCGCTGATGATGAGCGCGTGGGTCAAGATCCCGCTGCAGCTGCTGATTCTGACCACCGGCGTGCTGGTGTTCGTGTTCTACCTGTTCAACACGCCGCCGATGCTGTTCAACCGGGTCTACGATGCGACCGTGGCGGCGGGACCTCGGGCGGCGGAGTACGCGGGGCTGCAGCAGGCATTCGACCGGGAGCTCGCCGCGCGCCGCACCGCGGCCACGCAGGTGGATCGCGCCGCGTTTGTCGCCAGCGACGCGCGGCTGAAGGCGCTCCGCGTGAGAGCGACCGACCTCGTCAAGCAGGCGACCGGCGACGATCGATACAGCGACGTCAACT
>JBBSFF010000055.1:0-9824 GCA_038238995.1 Sphingomonadales bacterium | reverse complement strand
CCGCTTTACTCGCCGGAATGATGGTGGCTCATCCGGCCCTTGCCGAGCCCGAACGCACCGCCGATCCCGAAATCGTCGTGGTCGGCTCGCGGGCGGCGCCGCGTTCGTCGACGGAGTCGCTCGCGCCGGTCGATGTCTATTCGAACGAGACCCTCGTTCGGCGGGGGCTGACCGACCTGCCGCGCGCGCTCCAGTTCATCGCCCCGTCGTTGAACTATCCCCGGTCCGCGACCGGGCCGTCGGCCGCGAACAACCGTCCGGCGACGCTGCGCGGCCTGTCGACCGACGAGGTTCTGGTCCTGGTGAACGGCAAGCGGTGGCACGGGTCGTCGACCATCGTCTTCAACAATGTCGTCGGGCGCGGTTCGGTCCCGGTCGATCTGGCCGCGATCCCGATCGCCGCGGTCGCCCGGATCGAGGTGCTGCGCGACGGTGCCGCCGCGCAATACGGCTCCGACGCGATCGCCGGCGTGATCAACATCGTCCTGAAGACGGACGCCGCCGGGGGGAGCGTGGCGGGCCAAACCGGGTTCAGCGATGCGGGCGACGGCGGGTCGCACGTCGCGACGTTCAACACGGGCATGAAGCTCGGGGACGGCGCGCTCAATCTCACCGCCGAGATGCGCAAGCGCGAGACGACCAACCGCGTTGCGGTCGATAGCCGTTTTGGCCGAATCACCGGGCAGCAAGGTGATCCCGATTCGATCGACCTCAACACTGCGCTCAATCTCGTGACCCGTCTCGGCGACGTCGAGCTTTACGGCGATGCCGTCTACGCGCACCGCAATTCGATGAGTCCGGCGCAGTACCGCGCACCGACCATCGCCCCGGTGCTCTTTCCAAACGGCTTCGTGCCGCACATTCGCCTGCAGCAGGACGATGTCGGCGGCACGGTCGGCCTGCGCGGCACCGTCGGTGGCTTCACGTGGGACCTGAGCGACACGCCCGGTTACAACCAGGCCGACTTCGTTTCGCGCGATACGTTGAACACTTCGCTCGGCGTTGCAAGTCCGACCAGCTTCGACGCCGGCGGATCGCGCTATTTCCAGAATGTGGTCAACCTCACGCTGGCGCGCCGGATCGACTGGCTCGCTGGCGGCAACGTCGCGCTCGGCGGCGAGTATCGGCATGAACGTTATTCGATCCGGTCGGGCGAGCCGGCGTCGTTTACCGGTGCCGGCGCGCAGGGTTTCCCCGGCTATAACCCGCCGTCGCCGGTCTCGCTGTCCCGCGACGCCGAAGGCGCCTTTCTCGACGCCGAACTCAAGCCGATCGCGGCGCTGTCGCTGGGTGGCGCGGTCCGCTACGAACATTACAGCGATTTCGGCGACGCGGTGACCGGCAAGGTCAGCGCCCTGCTGCGGCCGGCAGCCTTCGTCGCGTTCCGCGGCACTGCGTCGACCGGCTTCCGCGCCCCGTCGCTCCAGCAGATCGGCTTCAGCACCGTCACCAGCCAGGCCAGCGCCGGCGTGCTCGTCAATATCGGCACCTTCGCCGTCAACGATCCGGTCGCGCGGGCGCTCGGCGCAACGCCGTTGCGGCGTGAGCGATCGCGGAGCCTGAGCGGCGGCGTCACGCTGACACCGGGCGGCGGCTTCACCCTGACAGGCGACGTTTATCAAATCGCGATCAAGGACCGAATCGCGTTGAGCGATACGTTGAGCGGAGCGGCGGTGGCCGCCGTTCTCAGGGCGGCCGGGATCACCAATGCGAGCCAGGCGCGCTTCTTCACCAACGCGCTCGACACGACCACCGATGGGTTCGAAATTGTCGGTCGCTGGCACGGCGCGGTCGCGGCGACGCGGGTCGACGTCGATGTCGCCTATGCACGCAACACGACCAAGGTCGATCGGCTGGCAGCGAATGTCGTCGCGCCGACTTTGCCGCTGCTCGGCACGATGGCGCTCGACCTGCTGACGACCGCCCAACCGCGCGACAAGCTCATCGCAGCGGCGACGATCGAGCGCGGGCCGTTTCGGGTATCTGCCGATGTGACGCGGTTCGGGACATTCAAGGCGCTCTCGCTCGTCGCCGAACAGGTTTTCGCGGCAAAGACCACCGTCGACCTGACCGCCGACATCCGCATGGGCGCGCGCCTGACGCTCGGTCTTGGCGTGCTCAATGTCGGCAATACCTATCCGGATCTCGTGGTCGATCGGGCGCTGAGTCAAGGCGGTAGTCTGCAATATCCGGAGGTTGGCGGGCTGGGGACCAACGGCCGCGAATATTTCGCTAAGGTAGCGGTAAGGTTTTGAGGCCGGTTGGGCACGATATCGTCGCTCACCGAACGTCATCTCGTCTGAATTCACAATATCAGCTGCCGTCCTGTGCACGCTCGTGACATCTGTCCGCTTCGATGTCAGGCCGGCGGCGCGGCGGCGATCTTCGGCAGGAAGTTGTGGACCGCAGTCGCGGCGATCGCCGCCTCGCCTGCGGCGATGCTGATCTGATTGAGCCCGCGCACGAGGTCGCCCGCGGCGTACAGCCCCGGCACCGACGTCGCCATTTGCGCGTCGACGAACAACCGCCCGTCGTCATCCATCCGCGCCCCGAGCAACCGCGCCAGCACCGACTGCGCCGTCGTACCGAACGCCGAGTAAACGATGTCGAAGCGGTGCATCTGCCCGTCGTCGGCGCACATCGCGGTGACGCCGTCGGCCTGCAACGTGACCGACTCCGACCCGGCGGCGCGGATCGCGATCCCGCCCGCGTCGAGCTGCCGCCGCGTGTCGACGGGCAGGGCCGCCGGATCGTCGACCAGCAACAGCGTCAGTTGCGCGGTGTAGCTGCGCAGGAACTGCGCCTCGGCGGCGGCGTGCGCACCCGCGCCGAGGACCGCGATCCGCTTGTCGATCCCCTCGAAGCCGTCGCAAATCGGGCAGGTGCGAATCACGCCGGACTTTACTGCGTCGGCGAAGTTCACCGCTGGCGGCGGGTTTTCGACGACGCCGGTGGCGAGGACGACCGTCGCCGCGCGCAGCGTCGCATCTGCGAGCGTGGCGGTGAAGCCGCCGTCGCCGTCGCGGGCGAGGCGCTCGACACTGCCCGGTCGCACTTGCGCGCCGTACAGCGTCGCCTGATCGCGCAATCGGTCGAGGAGTTCGGATCCGGCGATGCCTTCGGGGAAACCGGCGAGGTTGTGGCTGCGCGGAATCCAGCCGGTCCGGCTGCACCCGGCGTCGATGACGAGCACGCGCCGCCGGAACCGGCCGAGGTAGACCGCCGCTGTCAGCCCGGCCGGGCCGCCGCCGATGACGAGGCAGTCCCAAGTGTCGTTCATTTCGTTCGACCCGTCGTTGCCGAGAGACGGAGACCGCAACGGCAGCGCGACCCGCGGGTTCCCGACCCGGCTCGCGTCGCCTGCTACAACGGCACGGCGGTCAGGTAATAATTGACCGAGGTATCACGGCCGAGCGTGAAGCCCGACCCCGGACGCCACGTCAGGCCGGTCACGCCGGTGACCGCGAACCCGGCGGTGGCCAGCTCGGCGGACAGTTCGTCGGGCGTGACGAATTTCTTCCAGTCGTGCGCGCCGCGCGGGATCGTCCGCGCGATCCGCTCGGCCCCGACGATCAGCATCGCGTAGCTGAGCGGGGTCCGGTTCGGCGTCGACATGATCAGCGTGCTCCCAGGGGCGGTTAATGCGCGCAGGCTGGCGAGGAACGCGGGGCGGTCCGCGACATGCTCGACGACCTCCATGCAGGTGACAAGGTCGAATACCGCACCCTCGCGCGCGAGCACCTCGACGGGCGCGGCGCGGTAGGTGACGTCGAGTCCGGCGGCGTGCGCGGTCGCCGCCGCGACATTCTCCGGCGCGGCGTCGATGCCGGTGACGCGCGCGCCCATCCGCGCCAGCGGCTCGGTCAGCAGCCCTGCGCCGCAGCCGACGTCGAGCGCGGTCATCCCGTCGAGGACGCGCCGCGTCCGCGGATCGCGCCCGCGCAGGATCATCGCGTCGCGGATGTAGCCGAGGCGCAGCGGGTTGATCCGGTGGAGCATCGCCGAGCTGCCCGCCGGGTCCCACCAATCGGCGGCGAGCGCGCCGAAGAACCCGGCCTCGCCCGCGTCGATCGTGCCGCTGCTTTCCATGTCCCAAGTCTCGCTTGCTTGCCTAAATCGCCTTGTCCTTTATCACGCCGACGACCGCGGCACGCCATCCCCGACGCCGCACGAAGGATCGCCGACGCCGCCATGGCCCGTATCGTAATGAAATTCGGGGGCACGTCGATGGCCGGGATCGACCGCATCCGCGGTGTCGCGGCGCGTATCCGCGGCGAAGTCGCCAACGGCCACGAGGTCGCGGTCGTCGTCTCGGCGATGGCGGGGGAGACCGACCGGCTCGTCGGTTTCTGCCGCGAAGCCTCGCCGCTCGCCGACCGCGCCGAATACGACGTCGTCGTCGCCAGCGGCGAACAGGTTACCGCCGGGCTACTCGCGATCGCGCTGCAGGCGGCAGGGTGCCCGGCGCGCTCGTGGCTCGGTTGGCAGCTGCCGGTCGCGACCTCGACCGCGCACGCATCGGCGCGGATCGGCGGCATCGATACCGCCGCGATGGCGGCGAGCATGGTGGCGGGAACGGTCGCGGTGATGCCCGGCTTTCAAGGTATCGGCGCCGATGGGCGGGTGACGACGCTTGGGCGCGGCGGGTCGGACACGTCGGCGGTGGCGTTGGCGGCGGCGCTCAAGGCCGACCGCTGCGACATCTACACCGACGTCGACGGCGTCTACACGACCGATCCGCGGATCGTGCCGCGCGCGCGCCAGCTCGCCATGATAACGTACGAGGAGATGCTCGAACTCGCGAGCGTCGGCGCGAAGGTGCTGCAGACGCGTTCGGTCGAGCTGGCGATGAAGGAAAAGGTTCGCGTTCGCGTCCTGTCGAGTTTCAACGACGGTCCGGGAACGCTCGTGGTCGATGAGGACGAAATCGTGGAACAGGAACTGATCGCCGGCGTCGCCTACAACCGCAACGAGGCGAAGATCACCGTCGGCGGCGTCCCCGACCGCCCGGGCGTCGTCGCCGCGATCTTCGGCGCGTTGGCGGAGGCGAACGTCAACGTCGACATGATCGTCCAGAATATCGCCTATGTCGCGGGGACGACCGATGTAACCTTCACCGTGCCGCGCACCGAACTCGCGTTGAGCGAGGACACTTTGGCCCGCGCCAGGGACGGGATCGGCTATGCGAGCGTCACCAGCGACCCCGCCGTCGCCAAGATCTCGGTCGTCGGCGTCGGCATGCGCAGCCATGCGGGGGTCGCGGTGACGATGTTCAAGGCATTGGCCGACCGCGGCATCAACATCCAGGCGATCACGACGAGCGAGATCAAGATCAGCGTTCTGATCGCCGAGGAATATACCGAGCTGGCGGTGCGGGTGTTGCATACCGCGTACGGGCTCGACGCGGCGTGAGGGGGGTTCGTGCACTTCTCAAGCGCCGTCATCCCCGCGAAAGCGGGGACCCATCTCCCGAACTTCAGGTGATGGGTCCCCGCTTCCGCGGGGATGACGGCATCGTGGTAGCGAGGCGCATATGACCCGCCTCGACGACCTCTCCGCGCGCGGACGCGACTTCCTCGGTTCGACCCACGCGATCATGGCGGGCGCGATGACGTGGGTCAGCGAGCGCACCCTTGTCAGCGCGATCTCGAACGCGGGCGGGTTCGGCGTGATCGCCTGCGGCGCGATGCCGCCGCACATCCTCGACGCCGAGATCGCCGCGACCAAGGCGCTGACGGACAAGCCGTTCGGGGTCAACCTCATCACCCTCCACCCGGCGATGGCCGAGCTGATCGCGATCTGCGGGCGCCACGACGTCAGCCACGTCGTCCTTGCGGGCGGGCTGCCGTCGGGGGCGGCGATCGCGGCGATCAATGCGACCAGTGCGAAATTGATGTGCTTCGCCCCGACGGCGGCGCTGGCGAAAAAGCTCGTCCGCTTGGGCGTCGATGCGATCGTCATCGAGGGCAGCGAGGCGGGCGGCCACATCGGCCCGGTCAGCACGTCGGTCCTCGCGCAGGAAATCCTCCCTGTCATCCGCGACGTGCCGGTGTTCGTCGCGGGCGGCATCGGGCGCGGCAGCGCGATCGCCGCGTACCTTGAAATGGGGGCGAGCGGGGTTCAGCTCGGCACGCGCTTCGCCGCGGCGACCGAAAGCGTCGCGCACGCCAACTTCAAGCGCGCATTCGTTCGCGCGTCGGCGCGCGATGCGCTGGCGTCGGTCCAGCTCGACCCGCGCCTGCCGGTGATCCCGGTCCGCGCGCTCAAGAACGCCGGCAGCGAGGCGTTCGCCGCGAAACAGCGCGAAGTCGCCGATCTGGTCGACGCGGGGTCGATCGGCCTCGCCGAAGGCCAGCTCCAGATCGAGCATTATTGGGCGGGGGCGCTGCGCCGCGCGGTGGTCGACGGCGACGTCGACACGGGGTCTTTGATGGCGGGCCAGTCGGTCGGCATGGTCGACGCGGTGACCCCGGTCGCCGACATCATCGCCGAGCTCGTGGCCGAAGCCGAGGCGGCTTTGGCGGGGCGTAGCGCGTGAGCAAAATCCTCCCCGGAACGGGGAGGGGGACCGCGCGCCACTTCGGCGCGTGGTGGAGGGGCGGTCGTGCCCGCTCGCGGTTCGGGTTCGCTCAACCGCCCCTCCACCATGCAAGAGCCTGGTCCCCCTCCCCCAAGCGGGGGAGGATTTAATGCCCCCCATCTCCCCTGCGCGCGAAATCCTGCGCCAGCTCCACGACGTCATGGCGTCGTCGACCTCCGCGCAAGCGAAATTGAACGCCGTCGTCGCGGTTGTCGCCGAACAGCTCGATAGCGAGGTCGCGTCGATCTACCTGCTCCGCGACGGCGTGCTCGAACTGTTCGCGACGCGCGGGCTGAGCCAGGCGGCGGTCCATGTCACGCGGCTGGCGATGGGCGAGGGGCTGACCGGGGTGATCGCCGCGACGCGCGAGCCGCTCAACCTCGCCGAGGCACGCGCGCACCCCGACTTCGCGTACAAGCCCGAGACGGGGGAGGATATCTTCCACAGCTTCGCCGGGGTGCCGATCGTCCGGCGCGAGGCGTCGGTCGGCGTCCTCTGCGTCCAACACGTCGACCCGCGCGAATACGCCGAGGTCGAGATCGAGGTGCTGCAGACCGTGGCGATGGTCCTCGCCGAACTGATCGCGGGGGCCGGGCTGATCGACGACGTCGCGGCGGCGAAGGCACGGAGCGCGGCAAGCGGGTCGGCCAAACTGACCGGATTGAAGCTCGTCGACGGCCTCGGGCGCGGCGCCGCTGTGTTCCACCAGCCACGCGTCGTCATCGAACACACCGTCGCCGACGACGTCGAGGTCGAGCGCGCGCGGGTCTACGGCGCGTTCATCCGCATGCGCGAGCAGATCGACAGCATGATGGGCCAAGTCGAATTCCTCGGCGGCGGCGACACGTCCGACGTCCTCGAAACGTACAAGATGTTCGCCTATGACGAGGGCTGGTCGCGGCGGATCAACGAGGCGATTGATTCGGGCCTGACGGCAGAGGCCGCAATCGACCGCGTCCAGCAGCGGACGCGGGCGAAGATGCGCGCGATTCCCGACCCGTATCTGCGCGAGCGGCTGACCGACCTCGACGACCTGTCGAACCGGCTGATCCGGATCGTGTCGGGGCAGCTCGGCTCGGCGGCGCAGTCGGGCTTACGCGGCGACACGATCCTGCTCGCGCGCAACCTCGGCCCCGCCGAACTCCTCGAATACGACCGGCGGGTGCTGAAAGGCGTCGTCCTCGAGGAAGGCTCGCTGACCGCGCACGTCACGATCGTCGCGCGCGCGATGGGGGTGCCGGTCGTCGGGCGCGTCCGCGACCTGCGGACGACGATCGCCGACGGCGACGAACTGCTCGTCGACGGCTCGGCGGGCGCGGTATTCGTCCGCCCATCGGCGGTGATGGTCAAATCGTTTGCCGCGACGAGCGCGCTCAAGGCGAAGCGCCAGAAGGCATATGCGAAACTGCGCGACCTGCCGGCGGTGACGCGCGACGGCACGCGCGTCGCGCTGATGATGAACGCCGGACTGCGCGACGACACCGCCGCGCTCGACCTGACCAATGCCGACGGCATCGGGCTGTTCCGCACCGAATTCCAGTTCCTCGTCTCGGCCACCCTGCCGCGGCGCGAGCGCCAGACCGCGCTCTACAAGGCGGTGCTCGACGCGGCGGGCGACCGCCCGGTGGTCTTCCGCACGGTCGACATCGGCGGCGACAAGGCCGTTCCGTACATGCGCGACGACGCGCACGCGGACGAGAACCCGGCGATGGGCTGGCGCGCGCTCCGCCTCGCGCTCGGCCGCTCGGGGCTGATGAAGGTCCAGGCGCGCGCGTTGCTCGAAGCGGGTGCGGGGCGGACGCTCAACATCATGTTCCCGATGGTCAGCGAGCCGTGGGAGTTCGACGCGGCGAAGGCGCTCGTCGAGGCGCAGCGCGACTGGCTGGTCGCGTCGGGGCGGCCGCTGCCTGCACGCATCGCTTATGGCGCGATGCTCGAAGTCCCGGCGCTCGCCGAAACGCTCGACGTGCTGTTGCCGCGGGTCGATTTCATCTCGATCGGGACGAACGATCTGACGCAGTTCCTGTTCGCCGCCGACCGCGCCAACCCGCGCCTCGCCGACCGCTACGACTGGCTGTCGCCCGCGATCCTGCGCTTCCTCCGCCGCATCGCGACGACCTGCGCCGCCGCGAACGTCCCCGTCACCGTTTGCGGCGAGATGGGGGGCCGTCCGCTCGAAGCGCTGGCGCTGCTGGCGATCGGCATCGAGCGGCTGTCGATCACGCCCGCCGCGATCGGCCCGGTCAAGGCGATGGTGCGTTCGGTCGACCTCGCGCCGGTGCGCGCGGCGATGGCGGGGTGGCTCGACCGCGGCACGCCGACGATCCGCGCCGACCTGACCGCGCTCGCCGAAGCGAACGGAGTCGAGCTGCGCTAGGGCGGTACGAACGCATTTTCGCGTTGAGGGCGATCTCCATCGCCACGCGCGTCATCCTCGCGAAAGCGGGATCCATCACCTGCCGCTGGAGACGGGTCCCCGCTTTCGCGGGAATGACGATCGTGGGTAAGTCGCCGCCTTGACCTGCCCGTCGCGCCTCAGACGGGGAAGACCTTGCGCCACGCGGTTACCGCGACGCTCGCGAACAGCCCGGCGAGCGCGTACGGGTCGGCGGCGGCGAACTCGATCGCGGCCTTGCGATCGGTGAAATCGACGATCATCAGCGACCCCATCGGCGCGCCGTCGAGGCCGAGCAGCGGCCCGGCAGCGACGATCCGGTCGACCACCGCCTCGATATGCGCGAGATGCACCGGGCGCGTCGCGGCGCGCAGGTCGGTCGTGCCGGGCTTGTCGATGCAATGGATCGCAAAATACGGCATGGACGGCTCCGGAGCGTGACGCCGGTCGCCCGCGCCCCGACCGGTCTAGAGCGTCCCCGGCCCGGCGAACAGGGTGAATTGCGCGCCGCCAAGGTTGACCGCGACGGCCTCCTCGCGTATGCGCCTCGCCTTTGCCGGACCTCCGGTTGCCAAGGACGTAAACGATGTCGCGTATCTGCGAACTGACCGCCAAGGGTCGCCTCGTCGGAAACAATGTTTCCCACGCGAACAACAAGACCAAGCGGCTGTTCCTGCCCAACCTGCAGAACGTCACGCTGATGTCCGACATCCTCGGGCGCTCGGTCCGGCTGCGCGTGTCGATGAACGGCCTGCGGTCGGTCGAGCACGTCGGCGGGCTCGACAACTGGCTGGTCAAGACCAAGGCGGAAAAGCTTAGCGACCGCTGCGTCAAGCTCAAGCGCGAGAT